>CAZBOB010000023.1:0-44837 GCA_964492995.1 uncultured Desulfobacteraceae bacterium
TCGACCCGCAATTTTAATTGTCGTTGAACCTTAAATATAATTGTCGTTCATCAGTTGATCACATCCAAGCCTCTTGGATTCATCCAAGAGGCTCTTTTGTGTCAAAATCAACGATTTTTCCCAAGGAATATTTCGATGAAGTCGGCCCATCGCCATATATTTTCTTCAAAACGATAATGATAAATGTAATCAATTTTGACAATTATCCTGTCGTATGATATAAAAAAACATTGTGATGTGAATCTACTCCTCTTGCTCATACATTTCTGCCTGTTGCTCTTGTTGTTCATTCATCATTAAATGGGCTGTTGCCCAAACGAAAATCTCTTTGAGCGCTCATTGAAACGTTTTTTATGGTTGTGCCCAAAGGGCGAGTTTTGGAATCGCCTTGAGCGAGCCTTAGATTTATCAAAAAACGTTTCAAGGCCATCGAAAAGTGATTTGGGCAACAGGCTGTTAAGTTACAGCACCTATCTATCTGCGATGTTCCAGCGGCTCTAATTTTCTGCAATTTAATAAAATTAGCTTTTATTTCTAAATATCATCCATGGAATTGTAACCATAAACACTTCGATCCAAAATTGGGAGAAAGGAGGGTAAAATGGATAAGCAAAAAGTTTTAGTTCCTTACAATTTTACCAATTATGACGAAAAGGCTTTGGATTTCGTCACTCACAGGTTTGCAAATGACAAAGGGGTTGAGGTGACATTGTTCAATGCATATACCCCTGTACCAAAGATTGAATTGCGCAACAGTCTGATCATGAAAAAAATATCGAGCAACCTGGCCTACCTGCAACAGAAGATTCATGAGCATGAGACCGGGATTAAACAGGCCAGAGAAAAACTGATTCAGAACGGTTTCTCAAGCAATCGGGTCCATCACATTTTCAGGGCTCTTAACAAAGATGTTGCTCAGGATATCATTGATCTTGTTCTAGACCGCGGATTTGATATGGTTATTTTAAATCGTAACCCTGGCAAGATCACCAGGTTTTTTACCGGAAGCGTCTCCAACAAAGTCATGAAAAGCCTGAAACAGGTCGATGTTTATGTTGTAACATGACATGGTTAATGAGGATAACAACAGGAATATGTTACGAAAACATATGAATAGTATAAGAGGAGGAGGAGGAATCCCATGGCTGTTCAAAGCAAAATAGATTTGGATATATTTCAACTGGTTTTCGAGGTTATTACAAAATCTGAAAATGCGGGTACAATGGCCAATCAGTTGACTCAGATTTTAGTCGGTGCTCTTGGAATTAAGGGCGCAACCATATTCGTATTAAATCCGGAATTAGAGGAACTTGAAATTCTTGCCAGTTCCGGGCTGAGCATCAATTATGTTAACAAAGGACCCGTCCTGGTGGATAAAAGTATCAAACTCTCGTCAAACCGGGAACCCGTTATCATTAGAGATGTTACAACGAGTGACCGCCTGCAATATCCTGAGAAGGCCAAAGAAGAGGAGATAAGAGCGATCGTCTCTCTCCCCATCACCTTGCATGGGAAAATAGTCGGTGCATTGCGCCTTTATAGTTCACGGGTTTGGGATATTTCGGAAGGGGACATCGAACATCTGCAAGTCGTTGCCCAAAATATCGGTGTCGCCCTGATGTATTTCCGACTTGCGAACGCGGTTCTGTCCGTGAAGGAAACCGTTAATGAAGTCCACTCGGTCTGGCTTTAGATCTGAAATACAAGCTTCCCTTCCGAGAGCCGCCTGATGAACAATTTTTAATGCCTGCTATCAAAACTGATTAAATTTATTTCAGCAGTCGGGGTGTTTTTCTTATAACGCTTTGTAAATAGCGTAATGAATGATCAGCAGCGAAATCATACACTGTTTGAATACATTAGGGATCGTTAAGATAGAACAGCGGTATTTTGTGTTCGTAATTAAAATGCTTTAAGCGGGTAGGCATATGACCTATTTATTTAGAGCCATAGTTTCTGTTCTTTCTTTACGAACCCTTATTTATGAGTTTGTATGATGTAGTCGCTGATTATTCATGGAGCTATTGAATCGAAAAAACTCCCCGACCCCTCATTTATTTAAAACGAATCGGATCATTGTCCGCATCCATCCAGACAGGAAAGGATTCCCTGGCGTTTTTCAGCGTCTCGTAGGACAGGTCGGCCGTATAGGTGATTGCCTTATTATGTTTTTGGAACATAATGTTACCAAAGGGATCGATTATTGAAGAATCACCACTGTAATGGTGACCGTTTCCGTCGGTTCCCACGCGATTAACCCCTATAACATAACACTGGTTTTCAACGGCTCGAGCCTGAAGCAGTAACTTCCAGTGCCCTGATCGCCTTTCAGGCCAGTTTGCGATAAATATGGCCGCATCATACTGGTTTTCGATATTTCGCGTCCAGACCGGAAAACGAAGATCATAGCAGATAAAAGGTCTGATCTTCCAGCCGTTCAGTTCAACAGTAATATTTTGATGGCCGGCATGATATACTTTTTCTTCACCGGCCATACGAAATAGATGCCGTTTATCGTAGGTGAAGATCTCGCCCCGGGGATTTGTCCATATCAATCGATTAAAAAATTTGCCGTCTTCCCTTACGATAACACTTCCTATTATATCGGCATTTTTTTGCCGTGATTTTTCTATCATCCATTTTACGGAAGACCCCTGCATGTTTTGAGCAAGACCGGCGGGATTCATACTAAAGCCGGTTGTAAACATTTCTGGCAATACAATAAGATGTGTATCATCCTTGATAGCATCAATCTTATCATCAAAACCCGCCAGGTTGGATTCAATATCCTCCCAGACCAGTTCGGTCTGGATAATCGTTGTTTTTAAATCTGGCATAATTTCTCCGCAGCTTTGTCCAGGGTTTCATCCTTTTTCGCAAAACAGAATCGAAGAACATTATGATCGTCTTTTTGATGATAAAACACCGAAGGTGGAATTGAAGCCACACCATGTTCGATGATAAGCCGTTTTGAAAATTCCATGTCGGATTCATCAGAAATTTCCGAATAATCGAGCATCTGAAAGTAAGTGCCGTAACAGGGTATCGGTTTAAAGCGTGATTTTTCAATGAGTTTTAAAAATCTATCCCTCTTTTGTTGGTAGAAGGTTGAAAGGTTCAGATAAACATCTTTGTTTCGCATGAATTCGGCGTAAGCAAACTGAATCGGCGTATTGGATGCAAATGTCAGAAACTGGTGCACTTTTTGAAATTCTTTGGATAGAGCCGCCGGAGCGAGGCAGTATCCGATCTTCCATCCGGTAGTATGGTAGGTTTTTCCGAAAGAACTGATGACAAAGCTTCGTGAAAGGAGCTCGGGATGGCGGGATATGCTTTCATGCCTGATGCCGTCGAAAATAATATGCTCGTAAACTTCATCGCTCAAAATCAAAATTTCCGTATTTATAACAATATGTTTCAATGCAGCTATGTCGTCACCCGACAATACGGCTCCAGTGGGATTATGGGGTGAATTTAAGATAATGAGCCTTGTCTTTGTCGTTACAGCTTGCTTAACTTCATCCCAGTCGATACGATACTCTGGAAACCTAAATTTAACATATACCGGAATTCCTCCGTTTAATTCAATGGCCGGCACATACGAATCGAATGCCGGCTCGAGAACGATTACCTCATCACCTTTATGGACAACAGCAGCGATCGCCGCGAATAATGCTTCGGTAGCTCCGGATGTCACGGTAATTTCAGACACAGGATCGTAGACGGCGTTATATAATTCCATTACTTTTTCAGCAATCATTTCACGAAGAATCAGAACGCCCTGCATCGGCGCATACTGATTATGGCCGGAACGCATATATTTATTCACAAGATTCACAAGATCAGAATGAACATCAAAATCCGGAAATCCCTGTGAAAGATTTATGGCGTTATAATCATTCGACAGCTTCGTCATTACCGAAAAAATGGTAAGTCCCACATCAGGAAGTTTTGAACGTAGCATCTTGGTGCACCGTTTCTGAAATTTGTTCTGTTCGTGTAAAAAATTTTGATCCGAGCTGCTAACCCTTTAATGACAAACAAACTGTGCCGGTATGCGTTAAAAAATTGCACCGTGGATTTAAAAAGGCATTGCCTTCCTCATTATCTTGAAATATATTCTTAATCTCAATCCGATAACCATATTAAGACATAGATATTTAGTCAACTTTTAATCTTTTCTGCCCACTCAATTGCCGGAAAGGAAAACGGATATGACCAAAACCGGGCTTGTATATGATGATCTCTATCTGAAGCATAATACTGGTTCCATCCACCCGGAACGGGCTCAAAGGCTTACGGCCATAATTAAAGCCCTCGAAGGAGCAGGACTCCTGGATAAACTTCTTCACATAGAACCTGTGCCCGCCAAAAGAAGCATTGTGGAACTCTGTCATGAATCCAGTTATATAGACAGGTTTAAGCGTGCGGTGGAAAGCTCTGTTCCTTTTTTGGATACTCCGGAATGCCCTTTAAGCCCCGCCACATTTAAAGCGGCCATTTGTGCTGCCGGAGGTATACTTGCGGGAATAGACAACGTGATGCAGGGGAATATAAAAAACTGTTTTTGTGCGGTAAGACCCCCCGGACACCACGCAGAACGATCCAAGGCCATGGGTTTTTGTTACTTCAACAATGTTGCCATTGCGGCAAAATATCTTCAAAAACAATATTCCATAGAACGAATTGCGATAATAGATTGGGATGTTCACCACGGCAACGGTACCCAGCATGCCTTCGAACAAGACCCGGCTGTATTTTACATAAGCTTCCACCAGAACCCTTTGACCTGCTATCCCGGCACTGGAAGAGCTTCGGAAACGGGAACCGGTAAAGGTCAAGGATACACTCTAAACCTCCCCATGCCCCCGGGGGCAGGAAACCAGGAGTATTTCGAAGCCATGGAAACAGTTGAGCGAAAGATGGAAAATTTCAGGCCCCGGTTTGTCCTTATCTCCGCAGGTTTCGACGCCCACACGGACGACCCCTTGGCGCATATAAATCTCACCACAAAGGGGTATGAAGAGATGACTCGAAAAGTTAAGGGCGTCGCCGAGGACCACGCAGAGGGCCGGCTTGTTTCTATGCTTGAGGGCGGTTACAACCTCCAGGCTCTGGGAGAGTCGGTTAAGACGCATATTCAGGTTCTTTCGGAAGGGTAAGTTGATTCGCTCAGCTCGCCATTGGAATTATGGAATGCTGGGCCAACAATGGAGGTAATGTTTTTTTAAACACATCCTGTCAAAACTTTGTCGGTATGTTGCCTTTCCTTTCATCATCTTTTCCCCGCAAGTTGAAAATTTTTCACCCCGTTTTTGTTTAAACATTATATCCCCCTGAAATTAAATACTATTTAAAATTATTTGTCGGCTTATGACAATCTGTTCAAGGTGGCACATCTATTGCAGAGGGTAATTAAGGATATTTTTGTGATCTGGAGGGCGACTTAGACTTTTAACCCATAAAAAGTGTGACGCATTCGAAAAAAGTCTTTTTCGAGACCATCAAGTTTATGTTAGACACTGTCATTCAAAACGAGAATTTAAATAAATATCTTACATCCTTCGAAAAAGGGAAAGTAATTTTTTTCGAAGGAGACGACACACAGGATCTATTTATTTTAGTCTCCGGCCATATAGATATCTTCAAAGGGAAAAAGAAGATAGTAGAAATTGCCGAGAAGGGGTCTCTTTTTGGAGAGATGTCTTTTTTGCTCGGGACACAAAGAACGGCTACGGTAAAGGCAACAAATGATGTAAAGACCATCCGTATACCCAAACGAAAAATCGCCACCTTTCTTCATGAATTTCCTGACGTGGCCAGAGAAATTACAAAGCTTCTTGCCCAACGTCTTGATAAAACAAACCAGGTTCTTTACGGTCTTAAAGAGTTTTGCGACCAACTTCCGGACGCTGTTATTGCAACCGACAAAGAAGGGAAAATCATCACATGGAATTCTGCTGCTGAAAAACTATATGGCCGGACCTGGGATCAGATGAGCAACAAATCGGTAGAAAAAATATACGAAGAACCCAAAGTTTATCAAAAATTTCTAAAAGAGGTAAATAAAAAACATTCCGTTAAGGAAAAGATCCTCAGGATAATACATCCTAAAAAAGGCACACGGTTTGTATCGACCAGTACCACCCTTCTTTATGACGACAATAAAAAATTTCATGGGATCCTTTCATTGGCCCGGGATGTCACATCGGTTACCAACTTGGAAAAACGGCGTCGACAAACCCGCTACCGGTACCTTAACTCCCTGATTGTGCTTTTGTTTTTGGCAGGAGGTGCTTTTTTGGGCCATTCTTACTTTTCAAAGAACCCCCTTGCGATAAATGTTGAAAATCAAGAATTGAGAAATCAATTAAGCAAAGATCATCTTTTTTTGAAATCAACCTTATCAAATCATTTTGCCGCCAAAAACAGATCGAAAACACATCCGATAATAAAAGATTTCTTTAAAATTCACTCATCTGCTGAAACACCTTATTCCGGTCTGGTGCTGCTTGACAGGAATAAGGTTGTTTTTGATGCCTGTTCTCTCAAGAACGAAACAGATGTTTCACATATGTTAGGAAGCAGTTATGCAGGGATAGAGTTTCAGGGTAGCGAAGGCTCTATTCACAAAGCCCTCTCTCTTTATCGGACGGATAAGGATTATCCTATGGGGCGGAAAAGTGTTGAGATGGCCTTTGAAATAAAGAAAGGTGATCGTCTTTTTGGCTGGTTGATTTTTCAGATGGATATGGATCGACTGAAGAAAACTTATGATATCGATGAAGCGAATTTAAAACAATTCTATTTTAAGGATCCATAACTCCAGACCAAATAAAATATTCAAATTATTGCAAAAGAAAAGTTTTTTATGGAATCCATTAAAGATATTCAATCCTGCCAATACGAAATTGCGGAAACCGATGATGAAAGTATTACCATTTACATCCAGGGCGGAATGGATTCATCCAATGCCTCTCGAATGATCGAGATTTTTGGTTCTCTGATAAACGATAGGCAGCCCTCTTCTCTGACCGTGGATCTAAAAAAGGTCGCTTACCTTGATGATTTTGGGGCGCTTGTCCTTGTTGAATTAAAAGATATGATGACCCGTTCAAACGGCCTTTTTGACCTGAAAAACGCAAGAGAAGAGGTTCTCTCTTTGCTCCATTCCGAAACCCTGGCGGAAACAACCTCCTTTATTACCGTTCGTCCTCCGAATATGTTTATACGGTTTGGAGACGCTATTATCCAGTACGCAGCAGATGTAAAATACCTGATTTCATTTGTTGGATCTGTATGCATCGCTTTTGTAAATTCACTGTTACACCCTAAATCGTTACGCATGGAAGAGACGTTTCTATACATGCAAAAAACAGGGGTTGATGCCCTTCCTATTGTTGGGCTGATCAGTTTTCTTCTCGGTCTTATTGTGGCCTTTATGTCATCTGTTCAACTCCAGTTATTTGGTGCCAATATTTATGTGGCTTCATTAGTAAGCCTTGCCATGTCTCGTGAACTGGGACCCATTATGACAGCTATTATTGTTGCCGGAAGATCAGGTTCATCCTTTGCCGCAGAAATAGGAACCATGAAAATATCTGAAGAGGTTGACGCCCTGTTCACTATGGGATTTGATCCTACACAGTATCTGGTTGTCCCTAAAATCCTGGCATCTGTTATTGTGGTTCCAATTCTGACCCTATTCTCTGACATTTTTGCCATATTAGGGGGCCTTGTGGTCGGGGTCTTTATGCTCAATCTGACGGTAAGCGCATATATTTCAGAAACCATTAACACTTTGACCGTTTTCGACGTGTCTTGGGGAATCTTCAAAAGCGGCGTCTTCGCACTCCTTATATCCTGGATTGGCTGCTTGAGGGGATTTCAGGTTAGGGGGGGTGCTGCTTCTGTTGGTCATTCTACAACCTCAGCGGTTGTTAGCGGTATTTTTTTAATTATAGTTTCTGATGCCGTCTTTACGGTCATCCTCCGTTACCTGATTTAAAAAAGTTTACACAACGTTGCGTCTTAAACAGAGAGATCTTTGAAAAATGTCCAATTTTGTTCAAGGCCAAGAAAGGCGAAAATTTTAACCACCCCAGAGAAATAGGCTTCGCATTTCACGGGGCAGGCACGAATACATTGAGTATTTTGAGGATTAACCCACCAAAGTTCGGTGGCGGGTTAAAATTTGAGCCTGTTGATAAATCCCGATTACGGGGACGTAGAAATTGGGCAAAAGGGGGCGTTTTGCAAAGGTCTCACAGATAGGATTTACTAAGAGCTTATGAAAAAACAGAAAATTGTCCAGGTAAGAGATCTTATTGCCGGTTATTACGGGGATATCATCCTTGACCGGATATCGTTTGATATTCGTGAAGGAGAAATATTTATTATTTTAGGGGGAAGCGGGTGTGGAAAGAGCACATTACTGAAACACCTTATTGGACTTATGAAACCCCTCTCCGGGCGAGTAATCATTGATGGCGATGATCTCTCTAATTGTGATGAGGTAACATTCAAAAACATATTAAGAAAGATCGGGGTTCTTTATCAGAGCTCCGCTCTTTTCGGTTCCATGACACTGGCTGAAAATGTGTCCCTTCCCATCAAGGAATATACCGATTTGCCTAAAAAATCCGTGGATACACTGGTCAAAATGAAGCTGAATCTGGTTAATCTAAATGGTTTTGAAAACCACCTCCCTTCTGAAATCAGCGGAGGAATGAAAAAGAGAGCGGGATTGGCAAGAGCAATGGCCCTTAATCCAAAAATTCTGTTTTTTGATGAGCCTTCAGCAGGTCTTGATCCGGTAACATCGGCCGAACTCGACGACCTTATTCTTCGGCTTAATAAGAGCTTAGGAACCACAATGGTTATTGTAACTCACGAACTCCCCAGCATCTTTAATGTGGCTCACAGGGTAATAATGCTGGACAGGCAAAGTAAAGGGATTATCGCTGAAGGTGATCCCAACTACCTGAAAGATAACAGCAAAAATCATTTTGTAAGAAATTTCTTCAATCGCCGGTCACAAAATTGCGAAAGAATTTTTGGGGTTTTTAATACGGATAGAAATTAAATTATTTAATATATAAGATTTAGGAAGAAATATAGAGTAATGGCTTCCCAAAGAAGCAAATTTGCCCTTGGATTATTTGTAACCTGCGGAATCGGCATCGCATGCTTTGCTATTATATTGATAGGTATGTCCAAGTTTTTTGAGAAAGGTCAGTATTATGCCACCTATTTCAATGAGTCCGTGCAAGGCCTTGATGTAGATTCTACTGTGAAATACAGGGGGGTATCAATAGGCCGGGTAGAGAGCATTACCGTTGCCCCCGACGCAAAGTTAATACAAGTAGTATTAAAAATTGAGTCCGGTCAGACCCTTGATAGTAATATTGTTGCCCAGCTGAAATCCGTCGGCATTACCGGAAGTACGTTCGTTGAACTAGAACACAAGCAAGATGGTGAACCAGATTTGTCTCCTTGTTTCAGCTTCCCGTCAGAATATCCGATCGTAGCGTCAAAACCATCCAATATCAATACGCTAATGCAAAGTATCGGCGATGCCCTTAGCCAGACAAAAGGAATGGATCTTGAAGGAATTTCCAAAAAAATCAAGCTGACTCTCGACAACATAGATCAAGCGATCGCCGATGCCAATGTCAAAGGTATTTCCAAAAACATTGGATCATCCTTTGAAAAAGCCGTTCAATCTCTCAATATGATAATGGATAAGGCCGGCCACAGCCTGGATCGGGCGGAAAACACCATCGGCCTGCTGGAAGGAATCACCGTTGCAAAACAAAAAACCATTAAAAAAGCCATAGACGATTTTAAACAGACCATGGAAAATGCCAGCATAATGTCAAAACAAGGCGTTTCACTAGTCAGCGGCACACACGATTCACTCTTTCTTCTTAGCCGGCATCTATTAACTATTGCCCAAAACCTTGAAAAGGCCAGTGAAAACCTGAACCGATTAATCGAGCTGGTTTCCGACCATCCATCTCAATTAATATTTGGCAAAGCACCCATTCCCCGAAAGGTGGAACAGGATGATAACGAAAAATAAAGGGGGACCTTTATGGAAAGGTTTAAAAAAATATCTCTTTTTTTAGCGGGCTTTTCCATACTTCTAGCGGGTTGCATGAATTTAAAACAGCCGGTGAATAAGATCGACTACTACACGCTGGAGAGTGCGCCTCCAAAAATATCCGGCTTAAAACCCCTTTCCCATGTAATTAAACTTGAGGGTTTTACGGCATCGCCAACATATAATACCCGTCGAATAATCTACAGGGATCGATCATTTAAAAGAGATTCTTATGTCTATTGTAGATGGCGGGCTAACCCCGGGGCTCTTGTAACCCATATTTTAAATCGCGACATCAGGCATTCCCATCTGTTTAAGGCCATTCTAACTTCTGATAGCAGATTTGCCTCTTCATATATGCTGGAAGGAACTGTGGATGAATTTTTCGAATGGGATATGGAAGAGACATGGAAAGCCGTCTTATCCCTTTCCATCACTTTATTGGATGAAAATAAAATAAATGCCGGGGAAAAAATCCTTTTTCAAAAGACCTATCGGGAAGAAGCGCCGTGTAAACGTAAAAATCCGAGAGCACTGGCTGAGGCAATGAGCCGCGCCATGTCAGAGATTTCCGAGCAGATCATTAAGGATGTTTATTATTGTCTTAAAGATCACGATCAATATAAGCCTGGTTAACAAACACCCAAAAGACACCCCTGCTCTTCCCATTGACACCCGCCAACGGTTAGCCTATATTGAACATATTAAAATCGCTCTGTAAATTTTTTGCAAGAGAGAGAGACGATCATGGTAAACAAAATAATTTCCGGCGGTCAGACCGGCACTGACCGAGCCGCTCTTGATGTTGCTATTAAGTTGGGGATTTCACACGGTGGGTGGATACCCAAAGGACGATTAACGGAAAACGGAATGCTAAATGACAAATACCATTTAAAAGAGATGGAGACGGCCAACTATAACAAACGAACGGAACAGAACGTGATAGATTCCGACGGCACTCTGATAATATCCCATGGTAAACTCACCGGAGGATCAGATTATACTCTAGACATGGTGCTTCGTCATGGGCGCCCGTGGCTTCATATCGATTTGAACAAGATCGAGTCCATTCAAGCCGCAAGACAAATCAGATCCTGGTTTGAAGAACATGAAATTGAAGTTCTAAATGTTGCGGGACCCAGAGCAAGTAAGGACTCTTCCATATACCAGGCCACGGTCGATATCCTGGAAACAGCTTTTTGCCAAGACGACTTATCTACATAAACTCTTTAATGTGTGTAATATGTTAAATATCGTTTTTGTATGTACGGGTAATATCTGCCGCAGCCCTATGGCAGAAGGATTTTTACGGTATAAATGGCACCAAATGAAACGTGATGATCTAATTGTTTCATCCATGGGCATTCACGGATTAAACGATTCTCCGGCCACTGAATATGCTCAGGCTGTCTGCGAGAAAAACGGCTTTGACATTTCATCCCACAGAGCCCGATCTCTTGTCGGGGAAGAGTTGCTGAAGGCAGATCTAATTCTATGCATGGAACCGGTCCACAAAAATTTCATTCAGGTTTTCTTTCCATGGCTTCGAAACAGAGTTGCTCTCCTCGGAGCCTGGCCTGACAAGGAAACCAGAAAAAGTTCCATCGAAGATCCAATGGGGAGTTCCTACAAAAAATATCAGAAGATATTTGCCATAATCAAGGAACACATAGAGCGAATCATACCCTTATTGTAATCAAGGAACTCCGACAATAAAAAACATTCTTTCCGGTATCAATTATCATTGTGTTTTCCTTTATATCTGCATGAACTTTTTTCGAAAAAGATAAATTTATAGTAAAAAAAGGAACGATCCATGATTGCCCAAAGCATAGCGGGTCTGGCAGTATTTACGGGCATTGCCTGGCTGATTAGTGAAAACCGCACAAAGGTTAGTTTTAAAATTATCATTGCCGGAATTTTAATCCAGCTTGTTGTTGGACTAATTTTGTTAAAACTTCCGGTTTTCAGAAATTTCTTTATCTATTTAAACCGCCTCGTTCTATCCTTGGAAGAATCTACTACCGCAGGAACCTCCATGGTTTTCGGTTACCTGGGAGGTGGTAAACTTCCGTTTCCTGAAAAATTTCCGGGTGCCGCTTTTATATTAGCCTTCAGAGCTCTTCCTCTGGTTCTTTTTATCAGTGCACTGTCATCTCTTCTGTTTTACTGGAAAATCCTGCCTATGGTGGTAAAAGCCTTTTCCTGGGCATTACAGAAGACCATGGGATTGGGCGGCGCCGAGGGATTGGGTGTTTCCGCCAATATATTCATTGGTATGGTTGAATCCCCGCTTTTCATTCGCCCGTATCTGAATGGCATGACCCGAAGTGAGATTTTCACACTGATGACCTCCGGAATGGCCACCATAGCTGGCACGGTCATGGTGCTCTATACCAGCATCCTGAGCAAGGTTGTTCCCAACATTATGGGACATATTCTGACGGCTTCCATCATCAGTGTACCGGCAGCCATCATGATTTCCAAGATCATGGTCCCCGAAACCGGACGGCTGACTTCCGGAGAGCTGACATCTCCGGAAGAGTCGTTAAGTGCCATGGACGCTATTACCAAAGGGACCATGCAGGGCATCCAACTCCTGATTAATATCATCGCCATGCTCATTGTGCTCGTGGCTCTGGTTCACCTCGTTAATATAATATTGGGTCTTTTGCCGGAATTTGGTGACCAACCCGTTACGCTGCAAAGACTTCTTGGACTGGTGATGGCGCCGGTTGCATGGCTCATGGGTGTTCCCTGGAAAGAGGCACCCGTAGCCGGCGCCCTTATGGGAACTAAAACCATCCTCAATGAATTTTTAGCCTACCTTGATATGAGCCGTCTGGCACAAGGCGCTTTGAGCCATAAAAGCTTAGTTATTATGACATATGCCATGTGCGGTTTTGCCAATCCCGGCAGTCTGGGGATTATGATCGGCGGCATGGGGACAATGGCGCCTGAAAGACGCGATGAAATCGTCTCATTGGGTTTTCGTTCCATCGTTGCCGGCACCCTGTCCACCTGTATGACCGGGGCTGTTGTGGCCATTCTTGTTGCCTGACTCAAAAGCGGATGTGAAGATATATTTTAAGGCGAATCTTTCTGGGGATGGTTCAAAAAAAGCGATCCGTGCCGGTAAGAAAAAACTTTGTCCAGTCAAATCCAAACTTCATCAGTTCAACATCCGACGCCTTCAACTTTTCAATTCTTTCACCGGGCAAATCAAACCGCGATATAAAAGTACTCTCAAAGATAAATTTCTTAAACTCATCCACATTAAAACAGGCCATAAACGCCATTTTTAAGGCGGGGCTGTCAATCCCTCGAGAGCCCCACGGATTTGATCTGAATATTGAACCGATTTCGACCCACAAAGCATTCATTTCATTATATAATTCTATCTTCTGGTCTTGAATCCACTCCGTTACCGTCCATTCTCGAGATTCTTTATGCCCGAGGCAGTGGTCGTGGCGCATGATGAAGTATAAGACCGTACGTCCATTTTCATCATCGCTTCTTGCTACGGCACGTTCCAGCGGATAAGGCCGGCAGGAAAATGGTCGGTCTTTGTATATGGTACATCCTTCAGGAGACAGAAAGGGACAAGATTTCTCTTCATCGTCCGACATCTTCAGCATAAGACTTGGAAAATATGGATTGTCTCTAATTGCTTGAATAACATAGTGTTTAAGAAATCGATCCGAAGAAATACCAAGTCTGTTTTTCATGCGGATAATATCATATAGATAAAGATACATATCAGCATCCTTGCAGCATCGGGTAAAACACGCAACTCCTGGATGGCAATCGAACCGCATTTTATCTTCCGCATGAATCCCCTTTCTGCCGCTTATTTGTCCATTAAAGATTTTATCCTTCATAATTTAACGTCTCGGAAATTCTACAACTTATCGAAAATAAGGGTTTTTAGTTGTTTTTAAAAAAATCAGAATTATATTCCTTTGTCCAACCAAAGCGAGCCCAATTTTTTTTAATTCTTCAGTTTTTCTTCAAAAAAAACTTGAACCATAGTTTAATTTTTTATAAGGTATAAACATAATGGCAAATTTTTATTATTATGTGTTTTTGGTTCTCATAACACTATATTTTCCTTTATGTCTCCAACCTTTTATTCTTTAAAAAAAGAGCTATTATGAAAGAAAATACCAACACAGTCAAACCCGAAGAAAAAAGAGCTGAAGTAAGAAAGGTGCTGGACAGGTATTACAGCGTAGAGTTTAAGTTAAAAGAAACCGGCAATCTTTATCATTTTAAACTAAGAGATATTTCATCAAATAGCTTGGGAATTCTGGTAAATGAGGATTCTGCGGTATTGGAATATTTAAAAGTGAATGATACATTGAAAATGAAATATTATCCACCCGAAGCTTCCGGTTCAGCCGAATTCTTAAAAACAAAAATCATACATATCACAAAAAAAGACGGGGAATCATTTAAAGGACATTTTTTAATCGGTTTGTCAATTATAGAAAAACGGACTCTTGATAATAATACCTCTCCAATTCGCTAAAATTATAACCATTACCTCTATTTTTTTCAGTCCGTCTTTTTCATTCATGCCCTAACCGATTTTTTATAAAATATAACTCAAATTGCGCACGCTGTCTTACCAAATTTATACTTTTTTAACATAGAGAACCAAGTCCTCAACAATGTCTATCCGGATCGATAAATGGGTCTCTATAGCGTATCTATTAATTAAGTGTCCATCCATAAATGGTCTTTTTGCCCAATCTCTGCGTTATGTTCAAAAAATAATCCTCGGAATATTAAACATATGCCTGCCTGTCCCGTAGGTCCGGCAGATCGTACTGGGATGGTTATTTTTTTCACACGCCTTGATCTTGAACAAAAATCCTCATTTATGGATGGACACTAATCAGAAAAGCTTGAGTTGCGTTGGCCCGTTCTTTTTTTTCTTTCCTGAAATCGATTTCTCTTGCATTTTTAAACGGTCTTCGATTTCCCCGATAAATGGTGAAATCGTCCGCATCTTGGTTTTTCCGTAAATTTTCCTTTTTTTGGCAAATGTTAAATACAGGCGATCCTGTGCACGGGTCATAGAAACATAAAAGAGTCGTCTTTCTTCGTCCACATCCGTCGTCTCCACGTCTGACCGCTGAAACGGAAGATATCCATTTTCACATCCAACAAGAAAAACTATTGGAAATTCAAGTCCTTTAGCATTATGCATGGTCATCAAAGAAACTTTTTCAGCCTGTGGTTCGTAAGTATCTGTATCGCTCTGCAGGGCTATCATTGAAAAAAAATTTGGCGCATTAAAACCGAATGTTTTGGAAATATCGATTAATTGTTTTAACACCTGTTTTGTTTTTGGATCTCTGTTTATGGTTTCTGCAAGTCTGGTGTTTTTCACCAGAAAAAGAATCTTTTTTTCAACTTCCAAATCTTTGATCTTTTTTTTCATTTCCAAAAGTTCGTCTAAAAATTTATTAAATCTCATCTGTCTCGGCTTACTCAATTCCTTTACGGGAAACCTCCGGGCATTATCCAATGCTCCTGAAAGTGAAAATCTGTGGTCGTAACTCCAATTTTTAAAAATTTCAAAGACTTGCCTGGTGACAGATCGATGCGTTAAACTTGCAATTCTTTCCAAATCTGCAAAACATCCCAATCCTTCAATTATTTTTAGCAATGAGATCAGTTCTTTAATTCCTTTTATGTTAAAAACATTTGCCTTGCTTACTATTTGATAAGGTATGCCCGCTGAATCAAAAACCTCTGAAAAAATCCTGTTCTGAACGGCAGTTCGATATAAAACGGCAAAGTCAGAAAAGGTTTTGTTCGGTGTATGTTTTTGCCCGGCAACGCTGCCGAAATCCATATAATGAAACCCCATACCTCCGATTAATTCTTCAATGGTTTTGCCCACGGCAACGGCTTCGGCCTTTGCCGAACCTGTCTCAAGAACACTAATCGTTTTTACTCCGTTGATGGTAGAATAGACACGCGATCTGTGAGCATCCCGTTCTCGTGCGCTTATAACCTGGTATGATGCATCAAGAATTGTCTGGGTTGATCGGTAGTTTTGTGTGAGTTTGATAACCCTGGCGTCAGGGTAATCTTTAATAAAGTTCTGAAAATATTTTACATCAGAACCCCTAAACCCGTAAATTAACTGGTCCGGATCTCCAATAACGCAAATATTCCTATCTTTTTTACCAGGGGGTATAATTAATTTTAGTAAACGATATTGGCCATGGTTTAAATCCTGATATTCATCTACAAAAACAAACTTATAAAGTTCCCGGTATTTTTTAACCATCTTTATATCTTTTTCAAAAAGTTGAACTGTCTTATATATAAGGTCTTCATAGTCCCAAAGGCCCTGGATGGAAAGCAGGTTTTGATAACATTTCATGGCCGTTAAAAAAATCTCTTTTTTCGAGCCGTCAATTTCATCAGCATATTCTTCTGGGGTTGTTATCCGCTGTTTCGCTGACACAATCCAGTCTAAAAGCGTGCTCGGTTTTTCGGTCACTGCATCGTCGTTTTTCTCAATATGTTTGATCACATCTAAAATAATATTTTTTCGGTCGTCCTCATCAACAATCACATAACCATTTTTTTTATGATCATTCAACAGGTTAAAACAAAGGCTGTGAAATGTTCCCACAAAAGGAAGTTGGTTTGAATTTTTTATAAGATGTTTTAGTCTGTGCCGCATTTCCCGGGCAGCCCTGTTTGTAAATGTTACCGCCAGAATATTTTTCGGTAAAACTTCTTTATATTTTATAAGATACGCTATCCGATGGGTCAGGGTGTGCGTTTTACCGGTGCCCGGTCCTGCCACGATAATCAGTGGGCCCTTTTCGTGTTCAACAGCTCGACACTGTTCCTTGTTTAACTCGAACTGTGCGGGATTAACATTTCTTTCTAACTGCAACTCATTAATATAAACATCCTTTTTTTCTGATACCTTCCCGGTGTGTACAGTATAACGAAATTGTTTTGATATTTTTTGATGTCTTGTATTTTCGTACTTTGTTTTTTTCTTTAAATCAGATTTTGACGGTGTAATAAAAAAAAGCTCTTTTTGTCCGAGCAGTTTTTTACGTTCTTGATGACTAAAAATTTTTATTTTTCCAAATTCTCCGTCATATCCTGGTGAAAGAATAATCTTGTTTTGCCTCATTCTTAAAATCGCTTCACCAAGCAAGGGTCCACCTGCCGAATTAATTTTTTCTTTTTTTTTGTTATTAAGTATCTCAAATTCAGGCCCAAGCTTCTCCAGTAAAGCCATATAATTTCTCATTACTTTTTTTGATCCTGAACCCACTTCTAAAACATCCGATAATATTTCCGTAAGTGGAATAATATTAAAGAAAGGAAGGGCCTTCTCGGGTTTCTCACCTTCCGGTCGATCCGACAGTTCCTCTACCCTGTATAAAACACCCAGTGTCAAAGGTCTCCCACAAACAGGACATTTACCGTCATGTTTCCGGGTCTGTTCCGGCCAAAAACTAACATTACACTTTCGGTGTCCATCTATATGATATTTTCCCTCTTCAGGATAGAATTCGTAGGTTCCTATGAAACTTTCGGGGTCTCCGTTTTTGATGGTTTTCTTTATGGATGAATAGGAAAGCTCTGTATTAAAAATGTTTGCTTCCCGTCCAAGTTTTAATGGGGAGTGGGCATCTGAATTTGAGACCAAGGCCAGTCCGTCCAGGGATGACACCCTCCAGTTCATGGCCGGATCAGATGAAAGACCGGTTTCAATTGCGAATATATAAGATGAAAGATCTTCAAAACATTCTTCAACCGAATCAAAACCTGATTTTGAACCCAGGAGTGAAAACCATGGGGTCCAGATATGAGCAGGTATCAGAAACCCGTTGTCGGAAGTCTCGAGAAGAATTTCAAGAAGGTCTCTTGCGTCAAGGCCAAGGATCGGCCTACCGTCAGATTTAATATTCCCGATTTTATCTAATTTTGAATTAAAGTTTTCCGCCAGATCAAGGTTTGGGAGAAATACAAGATTGTGATTTTTACGGGTTTTTTTATTTTTTTTATAAATATTACTTATTTCAGAAACCAGTATAAAACGCACTTTCCCGCGACACGAAAAGGGAACCTTTTGGTCGCATGTTTTTGCGATTTTTTTCTTTAACTTGAAAAGTCCGGGTTCAGCGGGAATAAGTTTTTCTTTTATTTCTTCAAACCATCCCGGATGAGTAAAATCACCGGTTGCGACAACCGTTATACCTTTTAATTGGGCTGCTATGTATAGGTTTTCAAGATCAAGATTTTTCGCGGTTGACCTTGAAAAATGTGAATGAACATGAAAATCAGCTATAAATCTCATCTGATATAAATAATGTTTTTTTTCAATAGGTTATAGTGTATTAAATGATGATACTCTCATGATGACTGATAATAAAACACCTAAACAACAAACTCTTAATAAATTCACTTTTAACAATTCATCTAAACTTGAATCGATAAACAATAAAAACCCTTGTATAATAATTATAAAAATTATATAAATAATGAAAAATATACTATATATGGTATATTTTTTATTATCAGAGATATCAGATTTTAGCAAACAGTCAAGTTGTGACTATTCAAAAATATGTACATTTTTCTATTTATATTTTTTTAATAACTTAGTACTTATTAACACTTTTTTTTATTCTCTTTATAATTAATTATTTTTTAATTATTTTTTATCCTATTTTTTTATATTTTCGTTTGTGATTTTTACTATAAAAATAATAGGTTAAAAAGTTATTATACTTATTAACAGCCTTTAATATTATTAATAGATTATTATAAAATATTAAAAGGAACTAATAATGAAATTTCAAATAAAAAAACAAGACATCGTTGATATATTATCAAAAGTTCAAGGATTAACAGGAAGAAAAAGCAATCTAACAATAACGGAAAATATTTTAATAAGTACAGTGGATTATGGGATAAATATTGTAGTTACCGACCTTGAAACAGGTTTTGAAGGACAATATCCGGCAAAAGTTGAATCCCATGGAAGTATAGTCATTAATTCAAGAAAGTTCTATGAAATAGTAAGAGAATTTCCAAGTGACGAGATACAGATAAATGAAATTGAAAACCACTGGATCAAAATAGGAAATAAAAAGATCGAGTATAATATCGTTGGAATGAATTCTGAAGATTTTCCTGAAACGCCACATATAGATGATGTTGAATTTTTTAGTATCGATTCAGGTGTATTTAAAAATATGATAGAAAAAATGGCGATTATCACCGGCGCTTCTGATGAAAAAAGGGCCCATATTACAGGAATATATTTTGAAATTATTCATAATGATGATGAAAATATAGTCAGGATGGTATCAACTGACGGTAACCGGCTTTCAAAGATCGATTATGTTTATGAAAAGGGTTTTAAACTTCCTCAAGAACAAGGTATCATTATTCCCAAAAAAGGAATAAATGAAGCGGTTAAGTTTCTCGAGTCTGTCGGGATGGTTCAACTGGGTATTAAAAGCAATAATTTTATAATAAAAAAAGATACAGAAACAATAATAATAAGGCTTCTTGAAGGCGATTTTCCGGAATATGCTGATATAATAAAAAAAGGAGCATCTCATGCGCTACATATTGATAGAAATATGTTTTTGATGATGTTGAAAAGAATGTCTATTTTATCTTCTGATAATTATAAAGGAGTTATTTTTAATTTTAAAGATGACAAACTTTTTATAACAACCACAAATCCCGATATTGGTGAATCAAAAGAAGATATGGATATAGATTTTAAGGGTGATCCTATTGAAGTTGCGTTTAATCCAAGATACTTTATAGATACACTGAGTGTTATAGATTCTGAAAAAGTCATTATTAATATAATTGATGAAGAAAAACCGTGCATATTAGAAGGTGAAAACGACGATACCTATATAAGTGTAAATATGCCGATGAGAATATGAATAAAGAAAAACAAACATACAACGCAGATAATATAAAAGTTCTCGAGGGCCTTGAAGCGGTGAGAAAAAGGCCTGCGATGTATATTGGAAATATCAATATCCAAGGGCTTCACCGTCTTGTATATGAAGTTGTAGATAACAGTATTGATGAAGCTATGGCAGGATATTGTAATAAGATTAACGTTATAATTCATACCGATAACAGTGTTAGTGTTGAAGATAATGGAAGGGGAATACCCGTAGGAATTCAAAAAACGGAGAATATGACCGCTGTTGAAGTTGTAATGACAAAACTTCATGCAGGGGGTAAATTCGACGATCATTCATATAAAGTTTCCGGAGGTCTACACGGTGTGGGCGTTTCGGTGGTAAACGCACTTTCAAAAATAATGGAAGTAGAAGTCTATACGGATGGAAATATTTATTATCAAAGCTATGAAAAAGGTATAAAAACGAGAGAATTAAGTATTATAGGTAAAACAAAAAAACGGGGCACAAAAATACATTTTATTCCTGATACAGAGATTTTAGAGACAGATAATTTTAGTTACGAAATACTGATCCGCAGGTTAAGAGAACTTGCTTTTTTAAACAAAGGGGTAAGATTAATCATAGAAGATGAACGTTCGGATAAAAAGGATGAATTTTTTTATAAAGGGGGTATTGTTTCATTTGTTGAATATCTTAACAGAAGAAATATAGTGCTTCATAAGCCCATTTTTATTGAGGGTATAAAAAATGAAGTTCAGATAGAAGTATCCATACAGTATAATGACACATTTAATGAAAAATTATTTTCATTTGCTAATAATATCAATACAATAGAAGGAGGATTTCATCTTATAGGTTTTAAAGCGGCGTTAACGCGCACAATAAATCAATATGCAACGAACGGAAATCTTACGAAAAATCTTCATGCCAAGATTAGTGGGGAGGATATAAGAGAAGGCCTGACTGCAGTTGTAAGTATTAGAATAAAATCTCCGCAGTTCGAGGGGCAGACAAAAACAAAACTTGGAAATAGCGAGGTTAAAGGTCTTGTTGAGTCTCTTATAAATGAAAAATTAAATGTGTTTCTGGAAGAAAATCCAGCAGTGGCAAGAAAAATCATTGCTAAAGCTATTGATGCTTCTCGGGCAAGAGACGCAGCAAAACGTGCTCGGGATCTGGCTAGAAAACAGGGCGCTTTGATAGATTCAACGCTTCCGGGTAAACTTGCTGAATGCCAGTTTTCAGAACCTTCTGAAAGAGAACTTTTCCTTGTGGAAGGAGATTCTGCAGGGGGCAGTGCGAAACAGGGCAGAGATAGAAAATTTCAGGCGATTTTGCCGTTAAAAGGTAAAATAATAAATGTTGAAAAATCGCGTTTTGATAAAGTGCTACGTAGTGAGGAAATAAAAAATATCATAACCGTACTGGGCACCGGTGTGGGTAAGGAAGAATACGATATTGATAAAATAAGGTATTACAAAATCATTATAATGACAGATGCCGATGTTGACGGGTCTCATATCAGAACGCTTCTGTTAACTTTTTTTTACAGACATATGAAAGAAATGGTTGATAAAGGCTACCTGTATATTGCGCAACCCCCTTTATTTAAAGTCGGTAAAGGGAAAAAAGCGATTTATCTAAAAAACGAAAAGGAATTCAATGATTATGTATTAAAGAGGGCCTGTAATAAAAAAGATATCAAAGTCGGAAGAAATGAAACCATGCTTTCAGAACACAAATTATATCTTTTTATATCTGAGCTTTCGGAATATTATTTAATTTTGTCGAGAATGGAAAAACGTGGTTTTCAGAATGACCTTATAGAATTGCTCATTAAACAAGAGGTTGAAAATAAAGATTTTCTGCAAAACCAAGAAAAAATGTCGAATTTAAGGACCATGTTAATTGAAAAAAAATATTATGTCAGCGAGTTAAACTGGAATTATGAACGAAACATTTATGAATTGACTGTTACGCCGCCCTTTAACGAAAACCAAAGACAATTTTCGACAGATTCGGCCGGCAAAGATGTCACACCTGTAAAGATAGGCCGGAGTCTTATTTATTCAAATGATTTTCAAAAAAGTATTGTCCTTGGTAAAAACATATTCAAATATGATGCTCCGCCATTTCTTATTTTCAATAAAGATAACAAAACAGATCCGGTTTTCATACAGGATAAACAAAGCCTTCTGACTTTTATGATAACAGAAGGAAAAAAAGGGCTCGGTATTCAAAGATACAAAGGTTTGGGAGAAATGAATCCCGATCAGCTATGGGAAACCACAATGAATCCAAAAAAAAGAACCCTTTTACAGGTTAAAGTTGATGATGTGGTTGAATCAGATGAAATTTTTACAATACTCATGGGCGAACAAGTGGAACCCAGAAGAGAATTTATAAACAATAATGCCCTTGACGTTAGCATGCTGGATATATAAACGCTGAATTAAAAATTTTCGATCGACGCCTCAATCGTGTAATGTTTATTCTTAAATGATCAATCCAAAAGATCTTCAAAAACAAATTGTAAAGATGTATATCCATAAGATTCAAGCAAGAGATTTACCAGACCTTTGGTTTCAGGCCGTTCATGATATTCTCGAACATGGAAGACGGTTTAAAATAGATCGAGGCAGTTATGCCGGGCAGACAAGGTTGGAATATGATTATTTTTTCGGTCATATCATACACCCCTCTTCGGAACCGCTTCTGCCGGACATTCCCCCTGCCTGCGGGATTCCCAATCCGGTAGAATGGGAATACATCTACGGTGGTGACGGGTATGAAAGATCGTACATCGAATATTTAATGACGGGGCAAAAAGAACCCGGAGAATCGTACACATACGGTGAACGTCTTACAAGAACATTGCTTACGGGCGACAAACTTGCGTGGTGGGAGCAGGGCAATAATGAAATAATAGATAAAAGAAAGATTGACGGTCAAGCCGTTTTTGAAGAAAACGGGAAACTCTATCTTAATCAGATAGAGTGGGTTATTCAGACATATAAAGAGTACGGGAGCAGGAACAATCAAATGGTATTACAGGTTGCACACCCGTCTGATCTCACGCTTTTAGACCCGCCTTGCCTGCGATCCATTGATACACGAATCCAGGATGAATCGCTTCATTTTATTATATATTTTCGATCATGGGATCTGTGGGGGGGACTTCCGGCAAATCTGGCCGGAATCCAGAATCTTAAAAACTATATGTCCGGGGAGATAGGTGTGAAAGACGGTGAAATGATTGTTGAAAGCAAAGGGCTGCACCTATACGGTTATGCCGAAGATCTTGCAAAATTAAGGTGTATGAAAACCTGAAAACCGACCCGGACAACCCTTTAATTGAATAATCAGAATTCTATACTGTTCGGTGTCCTTGGAAAGGGGATAACGTCCCTGATATTGGATATTCCGGTCATAAACATAAGAAGACGTTCAAATCCCAGGCCAAAACCACTATGCGCTACGCTTCCAAATCGGCGGGAGTCCAGGTACCACCAGTAAGCGTCTTTTGGCATTCCCGTCTCGTCCATTCGTTTTTCAAGTATATCTAATCGTTCTTCGCGCTGGCTTCCGCCGATAATTTCTCCGATTTTCGGCACCAGAACATCCATAGCCGCAACGGTCTTGTTGTCATGGTTTACGCGCATGTAAAATGGTTTTATGGTTTTGGGGTAATCAAAGACAATCAGAGGTTTTTTAAAGTGATGTTCTGTAAGGTAGCGTTCGTGTTCGGTTTGTAGGTCTTTTCCAAAATCGATGGTATATTCAAATTTTTTCCCGGATTTTTTTAATATTTCTACAGCTGTTTGATAGGGAAGCCGCTCAAAATCTGAAGAAGAAACGTTTTCCAGGGTCGACAAAAGGCTTTTGTCAACAAATTTCGCAAATAGTTCAAGATCATCAATACACTCATCGAGGATAAAGGCGGTGAGATATTTAATCATCTCTTCGGCCAAATTCATGTTTTCTTCTAGGTTGCAGAACGCCATTTCCGGTTCCACCATCCAGAACTCGGCAACATGCCGGCTGGTGTGAGAATTTTCAGCCCTGAACGTGGGGCCGAAGGTGTAAACATCACCCAAAGCCAGGGCAAACATTTCGGCGGACAACTGCCCGGAGACCGTTAAATTTGCCTCGGCGCCAAAAAAATCCTGCGCATAGTCGGCCATTCCGTTTTTTTTTGGAAAATTTTCCAGAGCCAGGGTGGTTACCCGAAATAATTCACCTGCGCCTTCGCAATCGGAACCGGTTATGATTGGAGAATGAATATATTTAAAGCCCCTGTCCCTAAAAAATTTATGGATGGCATATGAAAGCTCGGATCTTATCCTAAATATGGCGCCATATTTATTGGTTCTGGGTCTCAAATGGGCAATTGTTCTTAAAAACTCGTCGGTATGGCGTTTTTTTTGCAAAGGATATGAATCGGGGGCAAGACTGATAATCTCAACCCGATCCGCCTTAACCTCCCATTTTTGTCCGGCGCCCATCGATTCCACCAGGTCACCGGTGATAATTATCGCTGAACCTGTTGAAAGCCTGACGATTTCCGGGTAATTGTGTAAAGAGCTGTCGGCAAGGATCTGAATGTTTTTGAGGCATGATCCGTCGTTGACTTCTATAAAAGAAAAACCTTTTGAATCACGACGGGTTCGAACCCATCCTTTTATAAGAACATTATTTACGGAGAGTTCCGATGTTAATAGGTGCGCTATTTTGATACGTTTCATATAGAATATCCTTTTCAGACTTAGTCCGGAAGTTTTCATGAAATATTCGGGTTAGGGGTTAATCACTGAAAAATAACGACAAAACTTTATGTTGCGATGGATTACAGCAACAACTCGATAAGTTCTGGTGTATGAGATAATCATATTGACCCGAATCCATAATTTATTGAGATATTACGGATTACATATAAACCGGACGTTCATGATACTCGATTCCATTATAATTTTACGGTAATATTATAGAGTTGATTTCCTCGCTGTAAAACGATTACAAGGGATTTTTTTTGCCGGTATTTAATAATGGCTTCCTCAAAGTCTTTAATGTTTTTAATGGTTATGTCGTCTATTTGTCGTATAACGTCTCCGGGTCTTGCGCGAATTTTGGCCAGGTAAGATTGGCGATTAATATCTGAAATCAGGACGCCTTGTTTTGCCGTCGCTTTATATTTGTAACGGTTTTTCGTCGAAAGATTTTCAACAGAAATGCCCAGAAGGTTATAAGCGAGATCCAGGGCCAGTTCTTTCGGGAATACCGATGTTTTTACTGAAACCGTTTTGGTTTTACCGTTTCGCCAGATCGTTATATCGATTTTTTCTCCAGCTGAATGAGCGATCATTGATCTGTGGAAATCTTTTTCAGAAATTATGTCCCGGGTTTTAATCGAAAGAATGATGTCGCCTTCACGGATACCGGCTTTGCTGGCAGGGCCGGGCTTTTCAGCTTTTTTGACCAAAACACCCTTGATAGCCGATGCTTTTAGATACCGTGCAAGGTCTGCATCAATATCTTGTACGGTGATACCGATCCATGCCGGTATAACTTCCCCGTATCTTATAAGGTCGGAGACAATTCGTTTGGCGGTATTAATGGGTATGGCAAAGCCTATGCCCTGAGCTTTGGCATATATAGCGGTATTTATGCCGATAAGCTCTCCGTTTATGTTCAACAGCGGTCCTCCGCTATTACCCGGGTTGATCGAGGCATCGGTCTGTATAAAATCATGATAGACTATGTCTTCACTCCTTACACTCCTGTTTGTAGCGCTGATAACACCGGTGGTTACGGTATTCGAAAAACCGAAAGGGTTGCCGATGGCGATTACCGTTTCACCGATCATCAGATTGCTGGAATCGCCCATTGTAATGTCAGGCAAGGCTTTTGGGGAAGAAATACGCAGTACCGCCAGATCAGAGTCGGGATCCGCCCCCACAATCTGTGCCTTGAATTCTCTTCCGTCTTTAAGACCGACCGTAATGGTTTTGCTTTTAAAAATGACGTGTTGATTGGTTAGGATAAAACCACGTTTTCCGTCGATAATGACTCCGGAACCCAGGCTGGATCGTTTGTATCGGCGTTCAAATCCGGGGTCAAAAAAGTCATTAAAAAAATTTTCGAAAGAAGGATCCATACCGAATCCGGAAAAAGGATTAACCCGCTTGCGAACCTCGAACTCCGAACTTATGTTAACGACAACCGGACTGACTTTTTTAACGGCCATTACAACGGCGCTTTCCCGTGGGTTTTCGTCGGCAAGGTTGTCAGAGGGGTTAACAAAAAGCATAATAGAAAAAATAAGAACGGCAACCGCTGAAACTATAAGTTTATTATTGTTTTGTGTTTTTATCTTTGGCATTTTAGACATCTTTATAATATACTGTGCACCTCATTAAATGGCGTTTTTTTATCAATTGGATTATCACTTGTCCATTCCAATATTTAGAAAGGTCAAATTATAATCGTTAAAAGTATCGCTAAAAAAATACATATATCATGAGCATAACAACCATTCAAGATATCTTACCGCTGGTAGAGCAACCCAGCCGTTATTTAGGCTCGGAAATAAACACGATTAAAAAAGATCACAGCAATGTCAAACTATGTTTTGCTCTTGCTTTTCCGGACCTCTATGAAATAGGCACATCGCATTTTGGTCTTCAGATCCTTTATCATATCCTTAACCGCCACCGTGAGATAGCTGCTGAACGGGTTTTTGCTCCTGGGATCGATATGGAAATTCGGCTCAGGTCATCCGGCATTCCGATGATGTCCCTGGAATCTCATAAACCCCTTGACCGGTTTGATATCATCGGTTTCAGTCTGCTTTATGAACTTAACTATACAAATATACTTACCATGCTGGAGTTAGCACATATCCCCTTTTTTACAAGACAAAGAGACGATTCACACCCCTTTGTTATTGCAGGCGGTCCCTGCACCTGTAGTCCGGAGCCGGTTGCAGATTTTTTTGATGCTATTGTGGTGGGAGACGGGGAAAACGTGATCATGGAGATGTCCCGCGCCTGGCTTACATGGAAAGCGAGCGGCAAGAGCGACAAGAAAACTCTTTTGAGAAACTGGTCCCATATTGAAGGTGTCTATATCCCTCTGTTTTTTAAACCCAAATATGATGAAAATGGTTTTCAGTCCCTTGTACCCGAATTTTCAGACTATCATACGGTTAAAAGAGCAATTGTTGGTGATCTTGACCATACGGCTTTTCCGGATGCACCTATAATTCCTTATGGTAAACCCGTGCATGATCGTCTTCGGATCGAAGTGTCACGGGGATGCACTAGAGGTTGCCGATTCTGTCAGGCCGGAATGATATATCGCCCCGTGCGCGAACGATCCTTAGAGACCCTGTTGTCTCTTTCTGATGCTTGTATTGCGTCAACCGGTTATGAGGATATATCTCTTTTATCCTTAAGCACAGGGGATTATGAATGTATATTTCCCCTCATGGAACGTCTGATGGATCGTTATAAGTCCCGCCGTATTGCGGTTTCATTACCTTCACTGCGTGTCGGCACATTAACACCGGAACTCATGCGGCTTGTCAAAAAGGTCAGAAAGACAGGTTTTACCATAGCACCGGAAGCCGGCAGCCAGCGGCTCCGGGAGGTTATAAACAAAAATATTACGCAAGAAGAGATTGAGAATACAGTCAAAAATGCATTCAGCCTTGGCTGGCAGGTGATAAAACTCTATTTTATGATCGGTCTTCCCACCGAAACCAATGATGATTTGCAGGCGATGGTTGATCTTGTAAAAAAACTGCGTAAGATCAAAGGGCCTAACGGTCGAAAGGGTAAGCTCAATGTAAGTGTGGCAACATTTATTCCAAAACCCCATACCCCTTTTCAATGGGCGTCTCAGATTTCTTTAGCCGATTCAAAGCAGAAGATACGATGGTTAAAAAAGAACCTTAAAATGCCCGGAGTTCGGTTTAAATGGCAAGGCCCTGAAGTCAGCATGCTTGAAGGACTGTGGGCTCGTGGTGATAGGCGCCTTAGCCGATTACTACTGAATGCATACAGAAAAGGGTGTAAATTTGACGGCTGGAGTGATCAGTTTAAATATCAATTTTGGCACGAAGCTTTATGCGATGAGGGTGTGGATGTCGATTTCTATACAACACGTGTCAGAGATACGGCAGAACCGTTGCCATGGGATTTTATTGATACAAAGGTTACAAAAGATTTTTTAAAAAACGAATTAAAAAAAGCCGAGAAAGGCGATTGTACCGTTGATTGTCGCACAGGCGACTGTAACAAATGCGGTGTATGTGACTTTAAAATTATTGAGCCGAAGGTATTTGATAACTGTGGAGAAGGAGCCTCAAAAAATATTTTTGCAGACGATATTAAAGAAACGTTTTATAAAAAACTGAAAATATCCTTTTCTAAGAGGGGACCGGCAAAGTATTTTGGGCATCTTGAACTGGTAAGAATTTTCTTGCGTGGCATCAGTCGCGCAGGAATACCGATTAAATTTTCAGAAGGTTTTCATCCGAAGCCGAAAATTTCATTTGAAGATCCGCTTCCGGTGGGTTTGGAAAGCCTAAACGAAAATTTTTATTTTTCATTGCGCAAAGATGTTAAACTACAAGGTATTGTGGATCAATTAAATAAACATCTTCCAAAGGGTCTTAATATTTTGAACTGTCAGGTTGCCCCGGCAAAGGCCGTTTCTAAGGAGTTATCGTCAGCAACCTATCTTGTGACAAAAAAAGATGGTTTTTTTGATGAGAAAGACTTAAAATATTTTATAAACAACCGAGAGTTATTTGTAACGCGAACCGGACCAAAAGGGAAAACTAAAAAGATAGATTTAAAAGAGATGGTTTTAAAAATAGAGTTATATGCTCCGAATAGACTGAAGATGACCCTTAGAACAGAACCGGGCAGAACTGTGCGACCGTTTGAGGTTATTGAAAAAATATTCTGTATGCCCGTTGAAGAAATAAAACAGGCTGAGATTGTAAAAGTCTAATATTTTAGCCGTTTGAAGAAAATGCTCGTTGGCCTTGTTGTATCATGAAGATAAATTGATATGTCCAAATAAGCCGCGTGTTATGAAGCCATAGAAAATAAAAAAAGATGTATAAAAAGATAATCATAAATGTAGCAGAACATGAAACAAGGGTTGCTCTTCTTGAAGATGGGAACATAGCGGAACTCTTTATCGAGCGCGGAGACGTTTCAGATATTGCCGGCAATATTTACAAAGGGATAGTGCAACGGGTTCTACCGGGTATGCAGGCCGCTTTTGTGGACATTGGGCTAAAGCAGGCGGCTTTTATATATGTACGTGATATAACCGGCGGAAGATATGGTGAAATTGAGAACCTCCTGATAGAAAGGAATGGAGATGAAAATAATTCCATTAATATGAATGAGACCGGTCCTTATCCGTCCTTGATTAACCGCGAATATAATATAGAAGAATTGATTACAGAAGGTCAGGATATAATGGTTCAGGTCGCCAAAGCCCCCTTAGGTTCTAAGGGGGCTCGCGCAACAACGCATATATCTCTTCCCGGGCGTTTTATCGTGCTAATGCCAACATCTGATCATATAGGAATATCACGTCGAATAGAGGATGAAACCGAACGGAATCGGTTAAAGGAAATCGTTGAATCTTCACGTAAAGACAATTTCGGCTATATTGTGAGAACCGCGGGAGAAGATATCAAGAAAGAGAAAATCGCATATGAAATGGGGTTTTTAAAAAATTTATGGGAAAACATACAAAAAAAATACCAGACAGCCCCGGCGCCGTCTCTTTTACATAAAGAGGTTACAATTAGCCTTCGTGCCGTGAGGGATTTGCTCTTGCACGAGGCTGAAAAACTTATCATCGATTCCCGTTCCGCTTATGAGTCTATTCTTTTGTTTCTTGACTCGTTTGTTCCCGGTCTAAAAGATTCGGTGGAGCTTTATGAGGGTCTGGAACCGATTTTTGATGCCTACAATTTAGAGGGTGACATCTCACGTGCTTTAAAAAAGAAGGTATGGCTGAAGTCAGGCGGTTACATCGTAATTGAACATACCGAGGCGCTTATCGCAATCGACGTTAATACCGGACGCTTTGTCGGCAAGCACAACCTGGAAGAAACAATTTTGAAGAACAATCTAGAGGCTGTAAAGGAGATTGCCTATCAAATCCGGTTACGGGATATGGGTGGTATTATAATTATCGATTTTATCGATATGGAAAAAAAGTCTAATCAGGAGAAAGTGTTTAATGCGCTAAAGGAGGCTTTTATGAAGGATAGGAGTAAAACCCATGTCCTTCCCATATCAGAGATGGGCCTGATACAGATGACCCGGAAGCGGATCAGGAAGCCCCTTACCCGGATTTTATGCGAGCCGTGCTTTTATTGTGACGGGGAGGGGTATCTCATATCAAGGCAGACAATATGTTATAATATATACAGGGATATACTCCGTGAATCACGAGACATGATGGGAGTCAAGGTGAGCTTGAGAGTAAATCCCGAAATTGCCGAACTGCTTCATGGCGAGGAAAACCATCTTATCGTCTCCCTGGAACGAATTATTGGAAAACAGATTGTAATATATCCCAATTCACAACTTCATATGGAAGAATTTGATGTTTTAGAAATTCTAAAAGAGTAGTAGGGTTTGAAAAATTCCATATTTTTTTGGGTCTTGACAATATAAAAAGCGTGTGATTACATAATATATTTTTCAAATTAATAAATTTAAGTCTATTCGATCGGCAGTAAAAGGCTTTAGTTCTTTTTGGGTAATTATTCGGGCCGGTTATGAGAATAAGGATGTTAAATTATGAAAAGAACTTATCAACCAAGTAGAATAAAACGTGCACGAACACACGGGTTTTTAAAAAGGATGTCAACCAAACAAGGGAGAAGGATTATTAACCGGCGAAGATCCAAAGGGAGAACCCGTTTATCAGTATAATAAAACATCGTTTTCGATATATATAATATAATAAATGCATAAATAGCAATAGGTTGCAGAGGACAACGCCTTTTGCGCTTTTTTTTAACCAAGGCAGATAGAATTCTGAAACGCTCTGAGTTTCTTGGATTATCAAAATTCGGCAGGAAAACTCAAAACAAACACTTTGTGGCTATATTTTCTCCAGGTCGATTTCAAAGAACGCGCCTTGGTGTGACAGTAGCGAGAAAGGTTGGAAACGCAACAATACGCAACAGGATTAAACGGTTTTCTCGCGAAAGTTTTCGGCTAAACAGGCACATTATTACAGGTTACTGGGATATAAATATCATAGCAAAAAAAAAGGCCGCCGACCTATCATCGAAACAAGCTTTTTTATCCCTGCAAAACATTTTTAACAGCATATCAAGGAGTCAGGGCAATTAATAAAATATTCCTGATAATCCCCTTGTTTTTGATAAGGGCATATCAATTAATATTGTCCCCGGTTTTGTCTCCTTCGTGTCGTTTTTATCCAACCTGTTCTGAATATGCCTATCAGGCTATTTTGCGTTATGGACTACTCAAAGGGTTTTTCCTTGCCTTAAAGAGAATTTTAAAGTGCCATCCCTTTAATCCGGGGGGAATCGATTCTGTTCCTTAAAGCGCAACATCCTAAAACCTTGATAGAACTGTATCGGCACACATGATGCCGGTTTTAGACGGCAACATATATGTTCGCCTTCTATCAATCCCTCAAAAGTATTTACTCCTCTGCATATAACGGATTGAAATCATACATTTTTAACCGACCGGCATATATTTTTGGCTATTTTTGAATATTGGAGAAGAAAATGGAACAAGCTCGACTATTTATTGCTATAGCGCTTTCCTTACTTGTTTTTATAATATGGAATATTTTCTTTGTTAAAAAGAAAGTGGATCAGCCACCCAAACAGGCTCAGCAAAAAGAGCAAAAAACAGATAACAAGTCGGAGATATTAAAATCGGAGATATTAAAAAAAGAGCAGACTACACTAGAAAAATTACCTTCGATAGACAAAATACCCGCTCTGCCCGTTAAACCATCGAGAACCGTCACGGTAAAAACGCCCTTATACAGGGTTAAAATTTCTGAAAAAGGGGCGGTGTTTAAAAGTTTTGTCCTTAATAATTACCGGAAAACCATAGATGCCGATTCACCGTTACTTGAAATGATATCTCCGGACATATCCGGCGGCACAATCCGCCTGGGATTTGCAGGGAATAGTCTTACGGGTCTCAATGACGCGATTTTTTCAGCAGACCTTGACGATGATTTTGTTGATATTCAAATCAAATCTAAAGAAATCTCTTTTGGTTGGACATCTCCTCAGGGCGTGGTTGTTGAAAAGAAATTTTTATTCTCACCCGAAAGCTATATGATCGACCTTAGTGTTACCATCAAAAACCTTTCCGGCAAAACCCTTCGGGACAGCCTCACCCTTACTTTAGTGCGAGAGGCAGAAGTAAAAAAGAGCAGATATGGTTTTACGGGTCCGAGTGCGCTGATCAATAATAAGCTTAAGCAGATTAAGACAAAGAAAATAAAGGATAAAAACCTGTATACAGGAAATGTAAAATGGGTGGCGGTTCAAAATCGTTATTTTATGTCCGCCATCATACCTGATGAGCCGGTAGATGCCGGGATGCATCTTTACATGGATAACGAGACACTTCAAAATCGTTATGTGCAGTCCGAAAGCGTGATTGATTCCGGTGCAAAGCATGTTTTTAACTACAAACTGTTTTTTGGGCCAAAGAGTATGAAGGTTTTGAACGATATGGATTATGACCTGGTCAAAGCCGTCCATTTCGGTATGTTTGATATAATCGCCAAACCGTGTGTCTGGATAATGAATTTTATATATGATCATTTTATTCCTAATTATGGTATTGCCATTATCATTTTAACACTATTTACCAAGATTATTCTTTGGCCGCTTGGGAACAAAAGCTATAAATCAATGGCTGAAATGAAAAAAATCCAGCCGCTTATGGCGGAGATCAAGGAAAAATATAAAGATGACAAGAAAAGAATGAATGAAGAGGTCATGGGGTTGTACAAAACATACAAAGTTAATCCCATGGGCGGATGTCTTCCCATGGTCGCACAGATTCCCATATTCTTTGCGCTTTATCGAATGTTGTACGAAGCTATAGAATTAAGGCACGCTCCATTTTTCTGGTGGATTAATGATCTGTCCGCTCCGGATCGTCTTTTCAGGTTTGATGTTTCCATTCCCTTCATGCAACCGCCGTACGGCATCCCGGTTTTAACCATAATTATGGGAGCGTCCATGTTTATACAGCAGAAAATGTCGCCACCCATGGGTGATGCCACTCAGGCCAAAATGATGATGTTGATGCCGTTAGTCTTTACGGTTATGTTTATCAATTTTTCTTCGGGACTGGTTTTATACTGGCTTGTAAATAATATAATATCAATGGCTCAACAGTACTATATTCAAAAGAAAAAAGTTTAATCACGGAGGTTATACAATGTCGCATTGTGTGGAATTTGAAGATAAAAATGTCGAAATGGCTGTCAAGAAAGCCTGTGAAGAACTAAATATACCCCGGGAAAAACTTAAACATGATGTTATTTCTTATGGTTCAACCGGAATTTTTGGACTGGTTGGGACTAAAAAAGCACGAATTCGCGTTACGTTACCAGAGCCGTCCCCAAAAATTGTTTTTGAAACAACAGATGAAGAGCAGCAAAATGAAAGTTCATATGAAAAACCAATAGAAAGTGTGGATCAACAGATAGAAATATTACATGATGAAGGTTTGGATCACAAGATTACCGATGATCCTATAGATCTTGGCCGGGAAGCTTTGCAAAAGATAATCGATTTAATAACAACAGACGCAACAATATCGATTGGGGAGCATTCGAATAGAATTGTTTTCAATGTGAGTGGTGGAAATTCTGCTGTTCTTATCGGGAAACGCGGGCAAACCCTTGAAGCGATTCAATATCTCGTAGAAAAAATTGTCAACAAGAACAGAAAAGGACGGGTCGGTATTCACGTAGATGTGGAAGGCTATCTCGAAAAGAGGCGAATTAGCCTTCAAAGGCTGGCTGTGAGGATGGCAGAAAAGGTGAAAAGCACCGGAAAACCTTCAGCAATAGGTCAAATGAATGCTCATGATCGAAGAATCGTGCATATCGCCTTGCAAGATGACAACAGGGTTAGAACTCAAAGCAAGGGAGAAGGTTTTTTAAAGAAGCTTGTCATATTTCCCAAAAAAAATTCTTCCCGCAAGCAAAGATGAAGTTTAGGCCTTGGCACCAAAGAGCATAATGGAGGAATGGCTCCGGTGAAATAGAAAAAAATAAACGTGAACGGTTACCAAAAAGTTTCACCGAATAAAAATGATGGGTGAGCTTGTCCTGAACGAAGTTGAAGGGAAGGTGTTGTTGATAACTTAAATATTTTATTTCCGATTTAACCCCCGATATTCCAAAATTTCATTCCTCTATACCGATTGCAAAACAGGGTGACGTTAAAATAATTGAGGGGTCGGGGAGTTTTTTCGATTCAATAGCTCCATGAATAATCAGCGACTCCATCATACAAACTCAAACAGTGTATGATTTCGCTGCTGATCATTCATTACGCTATTTACAAAGCGTTATAAGAAAAACACTCCGAATGCTGAAATAATTGTGCTTTTCCCAAGTTGTAGAAATTCCCAGACGTTTAATTATTATCGGTAAAACAGCATAACGGGGTGTTTCAAAAAAATGATATGCTTAGCTCAATTCTCGGTAATTTTTCAAAAAGTTTTGTCGTATTAATTGATGATGTTGAACCAAATCCAAAATTTATTGAGAAGTTACGATTTTCGGAATATTCAGGTTGGAAATGGAAATCCGGCGTATCAAAAATGGACATTGCAACTATCGCTGCTATAGCCACGCCGACCGGAAGAGGCGGAATCGGGATTATTAAAATTTCAGGTAAAGATGCTTTTTCTATTGCCGGATCTATCTTTAAAAAGTCCGGACCGGTAAACGGTGATTCTGAGAAAAAGGGCGAAACATCTTTTTCTTCTTTAAAATCCCATCGTCTTTATCATGGTCATATTGTGGATAAGGAAAAAGGAAGGGTTCTTGATGAAGTTCTTCTATCCGTGATGGTGGCTCCGCGTACATACACCATGGAGGATGTTGTTGAAATAAACACGCATTCAGGGCCTGTTGTTCTGACGGCGATTCTCGATTTAGTTTTAAAAAAGGGTGCAAAACTGGCTGAGCCGGGGGAGTTTACAAAAAGAGCCTATCTCAACGGACGAATTGATCTGACACAGGCTGAAGCTGTTATCGATATAATTAATTCAAAGACCGAAAGATCATTAGAAATAGCAACTTCGCATATAAAAGGCGGTTTAAAAAAAAAGATTGAGACCATAAGAGGCGCTTTGCTTGATATTTTGGTAGAGACAGAGACCGCCATAGATTTCTCCGATGATGCCGGAGAAATCTTTAATTCGGAGAGGACCATCGAGACGCTGGAGCGGGCGATTGTTGATGATTTAAAAGGGCTTATAGAGAAATATGAAAATGCACATGTTTTAAGAGATGGTCTTAAAATGGTCGTTGTCGGAAGGCCGAATGTAGGAAAATCGAGCCTTATGAACCGATTGATTCAGGAAGATCGGGCAATTGTTACTCCTATTCCCGGAACGACGAGAGACCTGATCGAAGAGACCCTGAATATCCACGGCATTCCGGTAATAATTGCAGATACTGCCGGTCTACATGAAACCAGTGATCCGGTTGAAGTCATCGGTATTGAAAAAGCGCAGGAATATATTAGCGATTCTGATTTGATTCTTTTCATGGTAGATGCAAGTGATCCATTAACCGGCGAAGATTATAAAATATATAAAACCATAAGCAATAGACGGTTGATACTTGTAATTAACAAGTCGGATCTTGTGGAAGATGATTTTGAACTTGATATTCCCGATTCATGGAACACACTGCCGAGGATTAAAATCTCAGCCCTTTACGGCAGGGGACTGAACGAGCTTAAGGATTTAATCGTAAACCTTTCTATTGGGGAATATGGTATCGAGGTTCAAAATAAAATCATTCCCAACTTAAGGCATAAAACGGCACTTGAGCGGACCTTACGGCTTTGTGTTGCCGCAGTCGAAGAAATACGAAAGGAGACATCTTTTGAATTTATTGCCATCGATATAAAGGAAGCCATGGACAGTCTCGGTGAAATAATAGGAGATACTGCAAAGGATGATGTAATCGATCAGATTTTCAGCCGCTTCTGTATCGGAAAATGATGTTTCACGTGAAACAAATTAGGAGTTAACTTATGAAAATAGACTTTACGCCATATTTTGAGAAATACAAAACAATAGTAACCCAAGCCGATGAATTGTTTGCAAGGGTACAAAAAGACCATCCGGAATGTGTAACATGTAAGATCAAATGTGCAGACTGCTGTCATGCTCTGTTTGACCTCACGCTGATTGAAGCGATCTATATAAATCATCAGTTTAATAAAATCATAAAAGGCAAGGAAAAAATCAGGTTTATCGATAGGGCCAATCGAGCGGATCGAAAAACACATATGGTTAAAAAACGAGCCTATAAAAATAAAAAAGCCGGAAAGAACGAGACGGAGATACTCATGGATATCGCCGCAGAGCGGGTCAGATGCCCTCTTCTCAATGATAATGAAATGTGTGACCTTTATGAATATCGGCCGATAACGTGTCGACTTTATGGAATACCGACATCCATAGGAGGACGCAGTCACACCTGTGGAAAATCGGGGTTTATCGAAGGAAAACAGTATCCGGCGGTTAATCTGGATGCGATTCAAAAAAAGCTTTACGACATTTCCTATGAATTTGTACGTGAAATAAAAACAAAGTATATAAAAATGGCAGATATGCTTGTCCCTTTATCAATGGCCATTCTTACAGACTTTGATGAAGAGTATCTTGGTATTGCAAACTCGAAAAAAGCCAAAGAAGAACAAGGAAGGGAAAATGAAAAAAATCTCACCTGAAGAAGAGGAAAAAAGAAAAAAGGCGATTTTCGAAAGCATGTCACCGAGGCGCCAGAAACATATTCAAAAAAAAGGATATGAAAACTGGGACCCGTTTCAGGAACCCAAAGATCCGATAACTATAAGAAAAGACAAAACAAAACGGACAACCCAGTCCCTTGTCCGGGAGTTTTTACAGACAAAAAACTTTGATGAATACAGCAATGCATATGGAAGAGGAGTGTTTGAACTATGCCTCGGTCTTATCAATAATGATGACAGGTACAGGGGGATGTATGAATTCTCGGTCTGGTACCAGAAATTGTTAAAACGTGAAGGTCATGAATGACCCAAGTCATGAATCTCTCTCGGACACAATCAAAGTCCAACCATAAAGCTCCACAAAATACCGGCGCAGATTGCCGAACCGATAACACCGGAAGAGTTGCAGGCCATGGCGTGCATGAGAAGGTAATTTTCGGGGTCCTCGGACTGACCCACCAGATGAACTTCCCGGGCCGAACCGGGAACAGCCGAAACGCCGGCAGCCCCCAAAAGAGGATTTATCTTTTCTTTAAGACAAAGATTCATAATTTTAGCAAAAATGATACCCGATGCGGTTGCGATGCTGAATGCCACGGCACCCAGCAAGAAAATACCCACAGATTTTCCGGTTAAAAAGACATCGCCCTGGGTACTGGCACCGACGGTTAACCCCAAAAGTATTGTCGCCGTATCTATAATGGCCGTGCGGGCCGTCTGGGCCAGTCGGTCGGTTACGCCACATTCTTTTAAAAAATTTCCAAAAAAGAATGTCCCAAGAAGCGGTATGGAAGCCGGTGCGAGAAAACAGCAGAGCAAGACGCCGACGGCGGGGAAAATAACGCGTTCTTTCTTGGACACCTCTCTGAGTTCCGGCATCCGGATCAACCGCTCCTTCCGGCTGGTCAAAAGTCGCATGATCGGCGGTTGGATTACCGGTATCAACGCCATATAGGAATATGCGGCGATGGCTATCGGTCCGATCAAATGGGGTGCGAGTTTGGCGGTCAGAAAGATGGAAGTGGGTCCGTCAGCGCCGCCGATGATAGCGATTGAACCGGCTTCCTTGGGCAAAAAGCCGAGGGCCAACGCACCCAGAAGGGTGAAAAAAATTCCCATTTGGGCAGCGGCCCCCAAGAGCATAAGCACCGGCCGTGCAAGCAAAGAAGAAAAATCCGTCATTGCCCCGAGACCCAAAAAAACGATTGAAGGATAGAGGCCTGTAACCACACCGAAATACAGATAGTGTAACACACTGTTGCTTTCATATATTCCAAGTCCAAATCCCTTGAAAAAAGGGACATTTCCCACTAAAATTCCAAACCCGATCGGAATAAGAAGGAGCGGCTCGTAATGTTTTGCAGACCCTAAATATAAAAATAAAGAACCGACCACGATCATTATTACGTTTCGATATTCAGCCAGATAATAACCGGTGTTTGATAAAAATTGAAAAAATAGCTCCATTAATCAACCTTCAACGTTTTCATTATCATCATTTTCTGTGGGGGGATTCCAGGTAAAAACACCATCGCCATCAGGGATTAATATTTTAGATTCACGAAAAGCTGTAAGTGTAATATGTGGATGTGGGAAATCATTTTTTCTTGACATTTCATAAAGTTCGGAAAGATAAAAAGTTTCACCAATTTCTTCAACCAACGGTTTATACAAACGGGCAATTTCTTTAATGTCTTCAGGGAATTGTTTGGGTAATAAGAGCCAGGGCTTGTCTTTGTGTGGTTCGATATCTGACGTTTCCGGTTCTGGTTCCATATAGACGGTTTTTTTTTCAAAAAACGTCAAAACCTTATGAAGTTGAGAAATTACGAATGATAGCACCACAAGACCGGAAAAGACGATTAAAGCGCCCGCAAGAGCCATAGCCCAGCCGTTGTGAACAGCTATTGCGTGAAGACCGTACAATTTAATACCCCTGCATTAGATAGTTAGATAAAAAGTTAAAAGAAATTCTTGATGAGAAAACAGAATATTTCTTTCGATCATACATTGTAAAAAATGTCAACAACAAAGAACTGCGTTCCCTAACACCGTTTTATGACAGGAACTTTGTAATGGATTAAACTGCTAAAGAAAGGGTTAGTAATCACAATTCATTATGTGTTTAAAAGGTATAACCGTGAATCTCGTTCGCAAGGCCGTCTCACTCGTGATCGATATCGGGGGCCTGCTTCCCCAATGATATTGCCCAGTTCCGAATTCGGAAGACCGTTTGGTTGCGCCACTCATTTGATACCCGCAGCTTGATGAAATGGGAGAAGAGATTGTTTACAAGCCCGATGACCTTTTCAATCAGACTTGAAGGGTTTCATTGATAAAATATTCTCCATATTGCAGAACCGCATGAATTCTTGCCGTCCAGCCGATATCTCAACAGATATCTCTCTCAAAGTTGAGTTTGACAATTCATGATATATTGATTAAGCTATATTTATTGGCAGCTTCAAAGACAATTTGTCTAAGGTACTGTCAAAATTGAATCTGCAATTTAATCCTCTGGAAAGATATTTCACCCTTAAATTTGTAATTGTTAACAACCAACGAAAGAGATAGAGCTATGAAAGACCTGATCAAGCGAATTGTGAAGACAATGGTTGACAATCCGGATGAGGTAGAGGTTTCAGAGATAGAGGGTGACCAGATCTCGGTATTAGAACTTAGAGTTGCCAAAGTGGATATTGGTAAGGTTATCGGGAAAAAGGGCCGGAATGTTCGAGCCATACGGACGATATTAAGTGCTGCCTCTGCCAAGGTAAAAAAACATACTGTCCTTGAAATTTTAGAATAGTACAGTATTTTTCCTGCCGATAAAAGTTCTGCCATAATGTTGGCGCAAACGGAATGCATATGCAAATATGATCCATTTTTAGCCGGATACTCTAAAAAAGAAAGAAGCTCCGGCTGTTAAGGATTGTCTATATGCTTCCAAAAGAATTAGAGACCTTTGCAAAACGCCCCTTTTTGCCCAATTTCTACGTCAGGCTCAAATTTTAATCCTCGAAATACTCAATGTATTCCTGTGGTTAAAATTTTCACCTTCCTTGAACTTGAACAAAAATGAACATTTTTCAAAGGTCTCAATTACAAAGGGGGTGTGGATAGCCTTTCCCTCCTCGTATCTATTTTCTCAAAAGCCCCTTCAATAGCACGCTCTAACACTTTAACCTAAATTGAGCGATTTTTTACTCGATCTGCACCGATCTCTTGCGCATCAAGGATCCGCGAAAATCCTCGACATATCCACGGGTATGCCTGCGGTTTTCGCGAACCCTTATGCATCAAGATCTCAGCACATCTCTTCGCAAAAAATCGCTCAACTTAGGTTTAAATTTGAATGGCTTACAAAGAAGGCCATCAAAGCCCATTTCTTCAATTTGACCAAACTCAACCTCTGTAACACCACCAGAAAAAGCATAAATAACGGTCTCCGGGCTTCTATCTTTAATTCGCATGCAAAATTCAATGCCGTCTATCTCTGGCAATCTTAACTCCGTTAAAATAAGTGGAAACTCTTCCTTGTCTAATATTTCAAAAGCCTCTTTCCCATTTTTTGCAAATTCAGGATCGTATCCAAGCTTACCAAGCCCTATTTTCATTATTTCCCTCATAGATTCTTCATCGTCTACAACTAATATCTTTTTTAAAAGCGTTGTTATTTAACTCCCTTTCTTGTCTTTAAATGATTTTTGTCAAAGATTAATTTTAAAAATCATTTTCGATTTTTTCATGAAAATTAAAGGAATTTGGTTGCCCACAACCTAGCCTGAAGACGGTTGGTAACATTTATCTTTTTGTAGAGATTGTAAATATGAACTTTGACGGTGTGAATACTGATGGAAAGCTCATCAGCCATAGCCTTGCCGGTGTATCCGGAAGTGATATAAGAAAGCACTTCTTTTTCTTTAAATGTCAAACTGGACGTGGCCGGATGTATTGACGAATTGTCTGAAGATCTTAATTCCAGAATGCACTTGGTCAAAGCTTTTCTGGAATACCATAATTCTCCTTTCAAAACAGCATAAATACCTTTGGTAATTAACTGCAGGGGATCGTTACTATAGAAGATGCCCTGTATGCCGTTATCCATAGCTTTTTTTCAATCCCCGATGCGGGTTCGGCATTACACAACACAAAGAAACATTGGGAAGCCTTTGGACACTCCCACTCATGGATGGACGCCCAAAGATTTTTCATATCAATACTTTTACAGTCCAAAATGAGCACTTGTGGGATTGATGACTCATCTACATCAATTGGTGTTATCGATTCCAGCGTTGGAAACCATGAGCCCTTCAGACCCGTTTCCTTTTTCAGAAACGAAAGCAAAAGTTCATTTTGAAGCATATTTCGGCCCACAATCTTTAGAAAAGCTTTGGGAATGGAACCGGGGCCGGCTTTTTTTGTCATCTTCTTTGAACGCATGGTGTTATAGCCCTTTTCATTTTCTCAAAACGTTTACCGCACTTAGCGGAAGGGAATACGTCCACCCAAACGGATGTAAATCCTATTACTAATTCAAAATGCATGCCAAAATCTGTTTTGTGCTTATAAAGTGGTAAAAAACCTTATTTGATAGTGGGTTATGAAAATTTGGTTGTAAAATGTGGGAGATTATATATAGCAGGCGGTATTAAAAAATGCACAGAAAAATGTGCGCGATGCACAAAAAAATGTGCATTGCATTTGGATTGTAATTGAGGGGGTGATTTCGAATCTAAATCATAACCATTATTAGAATGGGCTGGATTTAAGGTTCAAGGCAGGAAGCATCACCCCGATTGAATAAAATAATGAAATTGTAACATCTGGTCATTAAAAAAGCAGGGTCGGATGACGATGTGTCATCAAACTTATTATTTTCCATCATTTTATTGAGGAGTAATATATATGCAGTGTTTTTTAATCGTGTCTATTTTATTCAAATCTGCCAAATAACTTTCTGCAAATCCGCAAGTACCACATACGTAGTCCTCAAGGTGGGCGCAAGTATCAATAGCAAGAACAAGAGAACTTCTGTAACCCCCTGGAAAGTTTCTTTTGTAAACGGTGGCTGATTTACATTTTGGGCATGTTCCTGACTTCATAATCCTCTCCTTTTGGAGGTAATATTTTACCTGAGTTGAGCGATTTTTTGCGAAGAGATGTAACGTGATAGTTTAATCATTTGCATAAAACTTGTATCGATTCCTATACAGAATTAATTCTGCGTATCGAAATATATCTTAGCGTTTACATCATTTTTCTTTAATTGGCAATTTTAACCGTAGTTGAAAAATACTTTAATCTGCGAAAGTTCCAGAAAGCTTAAAGATTCCCAAATCTACTTTTTAGTTTTTCAGAAAAGGTTCTAAATAATCCAAGGCAATTATTAAAATCCATTCCTTTTTAATAATAGTGCCACTGTCGAAAACTATTTGTAAACCAGCGGGAAATTCGGCATGGTTTTCGGAATCTCAGTTGTTGGGTGCTGGGAACCATTGGTAAGTGCTTTTACACGTTTGGTGATGTAAAGATCTATCTCCTTTATGTCTACCGTATTGTCCCTATCATAGTCAGCTTTCCCTTCAAGTCCTTCAATAAGAGCCTTTGTGAATGCGCCATGTCCCCATTCAAGTCGTTCCTGACTGCTTTCCTTTCCGGTGGACGCCGTCATCACAACGACACCGCTTTCCGAATTTACCAGTTCCCGAAGCGCGTCAGTCACATCCACAGCGCCCCGTCTTTTTCCGGTGGCGCTTCCGCTGTGGCAGGTGTCCACAAGAAAAATAACCTTGGAAGGGAGGCTCGATAACACATCTTGAAATTCGACCCATCTCACACCTGTTCGACGAAGTTTATCAGGATCACCGTCATGGGGAAGAAAATAATAATTTCCTCTATCGTCCTTCAAACCGTGACCTGCAACAAAAATGACAGACAGATCCTTCTGGGTAGACTCTTTTAAAATCCAGTCAAGCCCATCAAGGATATCGTCCTGTGTCGCTTTATGATCGGTAAACACCCGTTTATGAATCTTTCCATAAAGCTTTCCGGACTGGCGATTTAAAACCGATGCGATCTCCTCTGCATCCTTGTGAGCATAATCCAGACTGTATCCGGATTGCTGATATTTGGAAACCCCGATGGAAAGAAGATAAAGGTCGGGTTTGTAAATATCCTGGGTTCCTGCAACCGTCCCAATGGCTTTTGTTTTCCATTTGACATTAAGGATCTCAGGTTCTGACTGGGTGTGTCTATTTGATGCGATGACAGATATCCTGTTATCCGTCTGAGTCAAAGGGACCATAACATCTATTTCCGCCCTTAATCTGTCTATCTTTTTACTTACCTTTGTTTTGACCCCGATCCCTCGACTTTCGCTGATGCGTCGGCCGTTCACCAAAAGCCAGATATCGGTGATTGGCTCATTGTTTACGGTCTTTGCCACCGCCCTGATCCGGATGCTGTTTTGTTGTACGGTTACATTTCTTTTTTCAGGAATCTGGAAAAATACTGCCGGGGGTAAAATATTGCCGATGTCAGATACGGTCGTCTCTTTGATCTTTTTTCGTCGGGGTCTTTCCAGGTTGACAAGCCGGATCGCTTCTTTAATATCTCCGCCGGTTTCAAGGTGTTTTGCCACGATCTTGGGGGAGTAAAATTGTTTTGAAAACCGGGATGCCGGATAGTAAAGCGCTGATCTGTTTTCACCCCGATTGATATGCCACCCCACATATTTATCCCCGTTTAAAGACGCCGTGTAATACCCTTCAGGGGTCCAGGCCACCCACTCATTATCGGTTCCCCGGAAGATGGTTAAAAGAAGTTTTCTTGAATCGATTTTCCATAGTTTTACGGTCTGATCATCTGATCCTGAAACCAGAAATCGACTGTCAGGAGATGCAGCAACTCCCCATACATCACCAGTGTGCCCGACAAATTCGTGGATCTTTTTTCCGGTTTGAGGGTTATAGGATGTTAGATATCCATTACCTCCTCCGCTGATGATGGTTTTTCCATCCGGGGTCAGGGTCAAACTTCGGTGCGTATAACCACTGGTTGATCCCCTTGTGATTTCATGAACCACGCGGCCGTTTTTCAGGATTTCAAGGGTTTTGTGAACTTTTCCGGTTTTGGTTCGTATTGACCAAGGGCCCACAGATTCAATCCTTCTTAAGAAATCACCGTCAGACTTGACTTCAGAGCCCATGGACAGCTCATAGGTTCTGCTGTATGACTTGATTTGAAAAGACTGTTTCAAGAAGGCGTAGTGGTTAAAATTCCAGTTCCTTTTTAATATTTTCCCCCACGCAATAAACCGGCCGTCTTTTGCAAACCCCACACTCCAGATCCTTTCCCCTTTTCCGACTATCTTTTGTTTAACTTTTCCCGTGGTCAAATCCCAGAGATAGATTTCATTATTTTCCCCACCTCCAGTTGCTGCGATTTTTCCATTAGGAGAGATGTCTGTTGCAAGGACAATGTTTTTGTGTTTTTTAAAAGAGGTTATTTTTTTACCAGAGGGTATGGAAAAAACATTGTTTGACCTTTCTCCGGATTCGAGTCCATGTCCAGTTAATACCTTTGTTCCGTCAGGAGATATTGAAAGACTGTCTACGGTTCTGTTCTGACGCGCCAGCACTTTGATAAACCTTCCGGTTCTTCCGTCCCACATACGGATGGTTTTATCATCGCTTCCTGACAACAGGTAATTTCCGTT
>CAZBOB010000024.1:0-43792 GCA_964492995.1 uncultured Desulfobacteraceae bacterium
CGAGGCCGACACCGCATTCAGGTGATCCGGTTTTTAGCGGGTCACTGTCTGAGACGTTAAAAACCGGATTATCTGAATGCGATAAATTTTCTCAAAGGGCCAAATTAATACTTTTTCTTTCCTTTGTTATAAAAGCACAAGCGGAGGCTGCAAAACCCCCGCTAAAGAGATAATTTATTAACAATTTTTACATATTATGTCAATAAATAGATAACCGTTATTCACTTATTCACTATCCCCCTTTTTTTCTTTATCCATTATCGCAAGAAACGGCTTAAAAAGTTCAAGGGGAAACGGAAAGATTGTGGTGGTATTCTGCTCGGCAGATATCTCACGCATCGTCTGTAGATACCTGAGCTGCAATGCCATGGGATGGTCACGAATAATTTCAGCAGCCTCGGCCAGCTTGTCTGCCGCCTGAAATTCACCGTCGGCATTGATTATCTTGGCACGCCGTTCCCTCTCCGCCTCAGCCTGCTTGGCCATGGACCGCTGCATCTCCTGGGGCAAATCAATATGCTTAAGCTCCACTGTTGTGACCTTTATTCCCCACGGATCCGTGTGCAGATCTAGAATTTCCTGAAGCTGAGAATTAATCTTTTCCCTCGCGGACAAAAGCTCATCGAGTTCCGCCTGACCGCATACGCTCCGTAACGTTGTCTGTGCCAGCTGTGACACCGCATAATTGTATTCTTCCACTTCGATAACCGCTTTTATAGGTTCAATGACCCTGAAATAAATAACGGCATTTACCTTTACGGAAACATTGTCCTTGCTAATAACGTCCTGGGGATCAACATCCATGACAACAAGACGCATACTTACCTTTACCATTTTGTCAACGATCGGAATAAGTATGATCAGCCCAGGCCCTTTTGCCTTTATCACCCTGCCGAGCCTGAATATAACCCCCCGTTCATACTCGTTTAAGATGCGTATGGCCGCAGACAGAAAAAAAACAGTCAACACAAGTATTGCTATTATCGTATACATTATATGCTCCTTTCAAGCGGTTCCACCTCAAGGACAAGATTGACGATCTTTACAACCCGGACCCTGGTGCCGGTTTGGATCGGATCTTTTGAGATTGCTTTCCACAGTTCCCCGTGCACAAACACCTTGCCCTCAGGCATGAGAGATTCTCTTACGACCCCGATTTCCCCGATCAGGCCCCGTGCGCCGGTTCTCGGCTTAGAAAGATGTGATTTAAAGACAAGACCTGAAACAACTACAAAAAAGCCTGAAATCAGAACAAGGGTGGGTATGAGCACTTCCCATGACAGTCTCATGCCGGTGTCGCTGTTTTCAAATAACATAATAGAACCGAGCAAAAGCGAAGTAATGCCCGCTATACTCAAAAGCCCGTAGCTTGTAATCTTCATCTCCATAATGAAAAAAATAAGGGCAAGAACGATAAGGAGAAATCCTGCATAGTTAACCGGTATGGTCTGAAACGCAAAGAAAGCCAGGATAATGGAAATCCCGCCGACGACCCCGGGAAGAACAGCGCCGGGGTGTGACAATTCAAAGTAAATACCGGCAAGACCGATCATCATAAGGATATACGCAATATTAGGATTGCTGATTGTCTTTAAAATTTTAGTCCTTAAATCCTCTTCCAGTAAAGTCTTTTTGACATTGTCGAGTTTTAAAACTCCTTTGTCTTGAATCTTGCGGCCGTTGATCTGACGGATCAGATCATCTGCGTCTTTTGCCACAATATCTATGACATTTGCCTTTAGCGCCTCGGTTTCCGTCACGGAAACGCTTTTTCGGACGGCCTTTTCAACCCAATCGGCGTTTCTTCCCCTTTTTTTTGCGATACTCCTTGCATGGGCCACCATGTCATTTATCACCTTTTCGGACATGGCGCCGCTGATTTCCTTGCCGCCGGCCCCCACCGGATGCGCCGCACCGATGTTTGTTCCCGGCGCCATGGCTGCAATGTCTGCCGCCATAGTAATCATTACGCCTGCTGAAGCAGCCCTGGCCCCGCTCGGAGCCACATAAATCACAACCGGGACCTTGCTTGCAAAAATTGCCATTACAATTTCACGCATGGATTCGGCAAGACCGCCCGGAGTGTCAAGCTCGATAATAATACATGAAACGCTTTCCTCCGAAGCTTTGTTAATCCCTTTTTTCAAAAAATCAGCCACCGCCGGACTGATGGGACCCGACATCTGGATGATATAGACCTCATTTACTGCTGCAAAACCGTTTCCGGGGCAGCAGAATAACACAAACAATAAGGCCGATATAAGGAAAAAGATGTTTTTCATGTTCTTTTTATTCAAGTTGGTTCTCTTTATTCATAACTGGAATGTTGGAAAAATGGGTTGTTGTAGAATTTCCGGGTCGTTTAATCGCCCAATGCCTTCATCAACTTTTTCATATCTTCCCAAACATCACGCTTTTTACCTGGGTTGCGAAGAAGGTAGGCCGGGTGATATGTGGGCAAAAGCCTTATCCCGTTATAATCATGAAAACGTCCTTTGAGTTTTGAAATAGGTTTTTTTGTTTCAAGCAGCGCCTGTGCGGCAAAAGTCCCCAGGGCACATATAAAATCCGGCTTTATGGCCGCAATTTGACGCTTTAAAAAAGGTAAACACGACTCTATCTCGTCCGGCAGGGGATTTCTGTTACCCGGCGGGCGGCACTTTATGATATTACATATATAAACCTGTTCGCGGGTAAACTTTATGGCCTCTATTATCTTTGTAAGAAGACGGCCAGCAGCCCCTACAAAAGGTTTCCCTTTTTGATCCTCATCATAGCCCGGTCCTTCGCCCACAAATACCAGTCTTGCATGAGGATCACCGGCGCCAAAGACAATATTTTTTCGGCTTTCCGAAAGCCTGCAGCGGCGGCATTCACCCAGATCAATTCGGATCACCTCCAAGGTTTCGGATGAAAGTACCGCTTTATGTCCCCAAGATTCCATTATGTTAAGGCTCTCTTTTGAACAGTCAAAACCACGGCAACCGTTTTCGGATAAAAATCGGAAGCTTTCGCATAGTTCTTCAAGCGCCGTATCAAAATCGCTTTTATAAGACATCTGTATTATATTTACCGGTTATAATTTGAACGTAACATCTCAATAAATGATGGATTCGGCTCAACATAACCATTTAATACACCAGAACTTATTGAGAAGTTACATTTGAACTTTCTAATTTTTAATATAATTACAAGTTAGTTCTCTTCAACCCCCCTGCCATCGCAAGTCATGACCGGGAAGGTCACAATTGGAATAAAGGAATGCCGGTGCCATTATTCCAGTTGGGGCGAAGCCCCTAAATTTTCTTTAATATCCGGTCCAGAAGAATATGGGCGACCTCATCTTTTTGCATTTCAGGAATAGCCTCTTTTGTGCCGTCTCTATAAAACAGGGTCACCTTATTGGTATCAATACCAAAACCCGAAGAGGGCCCCCCCACGAGATTCCCCACAATAATATCAAGATTTTTTTCTGCCAGCTTTTTTTCTGCAAACGGTTCAAGGTTTTCCGTTTCCGCAGCAAACCCCACAAGTATCCGGTCTTTTTTTCTCCTCCCTACCTCTTTCAAAATATCCCGGGTTTTTTCCAGTGACAAAACCAGTTCATCCTTTTCCTTCTTGATTTTCTGTCCGGACTGCTCCTTTGGCCGGTAATCAGAAACCGCTGCTGCCTTAATAATTATTTCTGAATCTTCCATGTGCTCAAACACAGCAAGGGCCATCTCCCGGGCCGTGCCTACCCTGACCACCGTCACGTTATTTGGATCGGGAAGATTTGTCGGGCCTGTTATCAGAATAACATTCCCCCCCCTTTGTTCTGCAGCCCTTGCTACCGCAAAGCCCATCTTTCCGGAAGAAGGATTGCTGATGAACCGAACCGGATCGATAAATTCGCGAGTCGGACCGGCGGTTACAAGTATCTTTTTACCCTTCATATCTTTGGGTGAAAGATAAAATAACAGCCTGTCAAGTATATCTTCGGGTTCAGGAAGGCGACCGGGTCCGGTAGCACCGCAAGCAAGTTCCCCTGATTCCGGTTCTATGACAAAATGCCCATCGGACTTGAGTCTCTCAAGATTCCTCTGGACCGCTTTTGCTTCAAACATATTCGTGTTCATAGCAGGGCAGATTACCACAGGACATGTTACCGCCAGAATAAAAGTGCTCAGCGCATCATCGGCAATCCCGCCGGCGATCTTGCCGATAATATTTGCCGTTGCCGGTGCAATAATCACAGCATCCGCTTCATTCGCCCAATCAATATGCCTGATGGAGGCATCATCAACCGTTTCAAAGAGACTGGTACAGACCGGTTGGCGTGATAAGGCCCAAAAAGTTAGAGGCCCTACAAACTCTGAGGCGTTTTTAGTCATAATGACCCTGACGTTCGCCTCCTCCTTGATAAGGAGCCTTAAAAGTTCGACGCTCTTGTATGCTGCAATCCCTCCTGATACACCCAGTACGATATTTTTATTACTGAAAATACGTTTCATCTCTGGCCACCGATATATCTTTGTAGTTTCTTAAGCTTTTGAGTGCCGTTAAACCTGAGCAAAAGATCGATCCATTCACTGAACAGCATGAAAAGATTCTCTCGATCTTCATCAAATCCTCTGTTTTCAATTTCAGAAAGCGCATCAATGAGATCCTGGCGACCCGGTTCCTGTTTTAATAGGTAGTTATAAATTTCTGCCGCTTTACCCAAATTGCCCTGATCGGCATAGACTTTTGCCATTGTCCGGGTATAAAAAACATCATCTTCCATTAATTTTATTTACCCTTTCTACCTTTCTTTACCTTGATCACAACCTCGTCTTTACCGATCACGCCAAGTTCATTCCTGGCCACATTCTCTACATATTCGGGATCGTTCTTCAATCTTTCTATTTCGCGATACAAGGAAAGGTTTTTCCGGATCAGTTCATCATTTTTCTTTAACAGAATGTCTCTTTCCGTTTTCAGCCGGTATAAATCGGCAAGACCATTTTCACCGAATAGAGTGAACATTAGCAACGAAAACAGTACTATTATTGCAAAAGCAAGCAGAATATTTTGCTTTGAAATCACTTTTTATCTATGCCTTTCCCGGCTATAGCCAGAACATTTTTTAGTTCCTTGCTCTTTAGCAATAAGGAAAAAGAACCATAGAGAACAAGACCGGTCACGATACTTCCCATGAGCCCGAAGAAAAGGCCGGATAATGTCCCGTCTTCAGAAGGAATAATCAAAAACGCAGTGGCCCAGACAACAGCTCCCATAATCCCTGAACAAATCATTATTTTACAGGCAGACTCGGTAATACCTTTCAATCCCAGCGCACCGAGTTTTTTCCTCAAGGCCCGGACAAGAAGCCCCAGGTTCAACATTGAAGCAAGGGACGTTGAGAGTGCAAGACCACCGTGTCCCATCGGTCCCATAAGAATGACTCCGAGTATGATATTGGCGCAAACGGACACGACGGCAGTTCGTACTGGCGTCCTTGTGTCCTGTAATGCATAAAATGTCGAAACAACAATCCGTACCGCTGAAAAAGCCCAGAGACCTATACTATAATACAAAAGCGCGTATGCAGTCAAACGTGTGGTTTCTGAATCAAAAGCTCCTCTTTTAAACAACAATGCAACAATAGGTTCCCTTAATACGATCAGGCCGACCATTGAAGGGATGGTGATAAAAAAGACCATTCTCATGGCGTATGAAAAGGTATCTCTGACAGCCTGCAAATCTTTTTCAGCCGCCTGCCTGGAAAGACTTGGCAGAACAGCAGTGGCCGTGGCTATCGCAAATATTCCGAGTGGAAACTGTACCAGGCGGTCAGCATAATAAAGATACGAAACACTCCCTTGGGCCAGTAAAGAAGCAAGCAGGGTCCCCACCAGGATGTTGATCTGATATACAGCGGCGCCGAATATGGTTGGAAGCATGAGCAGGCCGACCTTTTTTAGACCGGGGTGGTAAATATTTGCTTTTTTCCAGAAATAAAACCCTTTTTTTATAAGAAAGGGCACCTGAAGTGCCAGTTGCAAAAATCCCCCGATCAGCACCCCGATGGCAATCCCAGTCACCGGATCAGCCATGTGAGGTGCAATTAAGAATACCGAGCCTATTATGGAAATGTTCAAAAAAACCGGGGCCAGGGCCGGTGCGGCGAAATGACCGAGAACATTAAGTATCCCCATGCAAAGTGCAACAAGTCCGATGAAAAAAATATACGGAAACATGATACGGGTTAAAAGTACCGTAAGTGAATATTTTTCGGGTGAGGCGACAAACCCGGGAGCGATAACCCGGATGATAACTGGGGACAGCAAAATACCTGCAATAACGGTGGCAACAAGCAACACGGAAAGGAGCCTTATGGCGGACCTTGCCATTTCAAAGGCATCATCTTTTCCCCGTTTTGTAAGGTATTCGGTAAAAACGGGAATAAATGCAACGCTCAAAGAACCTTCGGCAAAAAGCCTTCTTAAAAGGTTGGGAATTCTGAAAGCTACAAAAAAAGCATCCGAAGCGAGCCCGGCGCCAAAAAACCAGGCAATCACCACATCTCTTATGAAACCGAAAAGGCGGCTCAATAAAGTTGCTGATCCAACAATGCCTGCAGCTTTTGTCACACGGTGGTTTTCAGTGGTTGGCTGGTTTGTTGATCGGTTCATTAGCAATTTAACATCTTCGAATTTTAACAACTTCTCGAAAATACAGGTTTTTTAATAGTAACCTGGTTATTCCATCAGAATGGAAGAATGGAATGCTGGAATATTGGGGCTAAGGGCGGAAATAAACCATTTTAATTCTAAAAAACTCCTTTCCTTCAACTTCCTTCAGGACAAGCTCACCCATCATTCCATTACTCCATCATTTTTACCCAGCCTGCCCCGCCTGTCGAAGCAGCGCGTAGATCCCGCTATCGGGGCCCCGTAGCTCCGGGAGATGGTACTGGGGTAGGTCCCCGTGAAAGTACCGGGACAGGCCTGCAGATCGTACTGGGGTGAAACTTTTTTCTATTTCAGCGGGGCCTCCTATTTCAATTGGGCCTGCCCGCTCGTGCCCCAGGCCATATCGCCTTGCCCGTCCGCCATGGGCTGCGCCTCAGGCGAATGCCGGGAAGGCTCAGCTAGCGGGCGAGCTTGCAATGGCAGGCGGGGCGAAGCCCCTAAGTTCGAATTGCTAAGTTAAAATAAAGCTTGACATATCTCCTGTGAATCTGTATCCAGATTATTTTTATTTATAATATTAGATTAAAAGGAGCTGATAAATTGGCTAACCATAAATCCGCGATAAAACGTGCGCGCCAAAACGAAAAAAAGCGAATGCGCAACAAATCTTCGAAAACAAGAATAAAGAATATCGTCAAAGGCGTACGCCAAACTGTTAGCGAAAAATCGAATGAAGCGGCACTGGCTGAACTCGATATTGCAAAATCTATAATCGATAATGCAGCAAAAAAGGGTGTGATCCACAGGAAAACCGCATCTCGAAAAATTTCCCGCCTTTCCAGACTTGTAAACACCATCTCGGCCTAATCCGGATTTCTCACGGGCTAAGGACTCACTCAAAGCGTCAGAAAGCGTACACCGCAAAGCAAAAGCGGGCTTTTTATAGCTGTGCGAAGGATTGGAATTCTTTTAAAAATCGGCGGTTAACCTGTTGAAAATATTTTCCGCAAGCCTTTTGGAAAGCGTTTCGATGGCAACCCGTTTATTACGTTCTGTAGACTGTTTTTCGGGCATTACTTGATAGGCCTCGTTTTCGGAAACGGCTTTTGCAGACCATATGACCCCGCCGGATTTATGTGTTAATCGCAAATCCATGTTAAGCACAACCCGTCTTTCACTGGAGGTATACTCCCCTCTGTGTGAAATCGTTCTTTCACTTATCGATTGAACAACACCGGTAAGAATTGCATCGGCCTTGTCACTTCCGGCTACAACCACCTGCTCATGCCTGGTAAATTCATATATGAGATCATTTGTAATTATATTCTCCACCCCGGTTTCTGCGGTGCGGTTTTCAAACATCTTCACACTGATCGAGGTTATACCGGCTGGAAGATTTCCCCCACCGGCAAACCGGTATCCGCAAGCCGAAAAAAACGACCATAACAAAATGATTGTCCAGGCATATTTTTTTTTAACAAGCAACGATCCTTCTGCGGTTGATCTCATCACTTATACCACGATATTCACAAGTTTCTTCTTGACCACAATAATTTTCTTAATCGTTTTATTATTTATAAATTTTTGAACACGCTCGTCCGAAAGGGCCAACGATTTGATTTTATTATCGTCCGCATCCACATCAACATGGAATCTGCTTCTTACTTTGCCGTTTACTTGAATTACGATCAAAAGTTCATCCTTTAACAGGGCGTCTTCCCTGTATGACGGCCATGATGCCAATAGAACGCTGGACTCAACTCCCAGGGTCTCCCAGATCTCTTCGGCAAAATGTGGAACAATGGGCGACAAAAGGAGCGCAACCGATTCCATGGCAAATCGCATGACCTCGATATCTTGAGTATCACTTTTTACAGGATCGATTCCGTACATGGTATTCACAAGCTCCATGATTGCACTGATAGCCGTATTAAAATGGAACCGGTCCTCTATATCTTTTGTAACTTTATATATGGTCTCATGGGTTTTTTTGAACATTTCACGGGTTTCTCCTTCCAGAAGATCGGGGCTCCCGTTAAAAGGGGTTGCATCCTTAATTGAATCAATCCAGTTCCAAGCAAGGCGCCAGATACGATTCAAGAAGCGATACCCACCTTCAACTCCCTGCTCGCTCCATTCAAGATCTCTTTCCGGCGGAGCTGCAAAAAGGCAAAAGAGTCTCGTTGTATCAGCTCCGTATTTTTCAAGAAGAACATTTGGATCGACAACGTTCTTTTTTGACTTGGACATTTTTTCAACCCGGCCAAGGGTAACCACTTTGCCACATTTTTTACAATGCCGTTCTGCGCTACTCCCTTCCACCTCTTCAGGAAGAAGGAAACCGTGTTCCGGACATGAAACCGTCTCTTTACAGACCATCCCTTGTGTCAAAAGCCGGGTAAAAGGTTCCTTGTATTTTACCAGTTCAAAGTCGTTCAACACGCGGGTATAATACCTTGAATAAAGCAGATGTAAAATAGCATGCTCAACGCCACCTATATATTGATCAACGGGCATCCAGTAATCTACGGCCGTTTTGTCAAACATGCCCGTGTCACAATTCGGGCTGCAGTATCTTTCATAATACCATGAGGATTCCACGAAGGTGTCCATTGTATCGGTCTCTCTTCTGGCCTCAGGGTTGCCGCAAGCTGGACAGGTTGCCTTTGCAAAATAATCGAGAGCCCCAAGCGGCGACCTTCCGCCCTCCAGAAGATCGGCATTCTCCGGGAGCAGAATGGGAAGATCCTGCTCCGGCACGGGAACAATACCGCATTTTTTGCAATAAATTATGGGAATCGGCGCACCCCAGTATCGCTGCCTTGAAATACCCCAGTCCCTCAGCCTGAAACTTGTCGTCTTTTTGCCCATTCCTTCCTGTTCCAGAAAAGAAGCGATTTCGTCAAGCGCCGTGACATTGTCCATTCCGTCAAACCGACCGGAATTGACCATCACACCTTCACCGGTGTATGCTTCGGTCATGGTGGCGGAATCCAGATCGTCATCATGCGGTTTTACGACCAACACGATATCCAGGTTGTACTTTCGAGCAAAATCGAAATCACGCTGGTCATGTGCAGGAACTGACATAACCGCTCCCGTGCCATACTCCATGAGCGCAAAGTTTGCTGTATAAATCGGCATCCGTGCACCGTTCAAGGGATTGAGGCAATAGGCGCCGGTAAAGACCCCCTCTTTCTCATAACTCTCCACCGCCCTGGCCGATCGGTCCTGAAGGGATATGTGTTCGACAAATTTGCGAACTTTGTCTTCCTGGAGCGTCCCTTTCGACAAATTTAACACCAGCGGATGCTCCGGAGCAAGGCACATGAAAGTTGCGCCATAAACCGTATCCTGCCGGGTTGTAAAAACCGGTATCTGTTCATCTGTATTCTCTATGGGAAAGCGGATTTCCGCACCCACACTCTTTCCTATCCAGTTCTTCTGCATTGTGATAACCTTTTCAGGCCATCCGGGAAGTTTGTCGCAATATGCCAGTAGATCTTCCGCGTAATCTGTAATGCGGAAAAACCATTGCCAAAGTTTTTTCTGCCGAACCGTCTGACCACAGCGCCAGCACATACCGGCTTCCACCTGCTCGTTGGCAAGAACCGTCTGGCAGTGTTCACACCAGTTCAAAAAAGATTCCTTTCGATAGATCATTCCCTTTTCGTACATTTTTAAAAAAAGCCATTGTTCCCACCGATAATATTCAGGACTGCACGTGGCGATTTCCCTGTCCCAGTCGTAAGAAAAACCGATGCGCTTTAGCTGAAATCGCATGATATCAATATTTTCATAGGTCCATTTGGCGGGATGGCTGTTGTTCGCAATTGCGGCGTTTTCCGCCGGCATACCGAATGCATCCCATCCCATTGGATGAAGAACATTGAATCCCCGCATTCTTTTGTACCTTGCAACCACATCACCGATGGTATAGTTCCTAACATGTCCCATGTGTATATTTCCGGACGGATAGGGAAACATTTCCAGAAGATAATATTTTTCCTTACCCGGATCCTCTTTGACCTTAAAAAGCTTGGATGTTTCCCAGAAATTTTGCCACTTGGATTCTATGGTTTTAGGATCGTATCTTTCATCCATTGTATCTACGCTACCTCACTTGCATGGTTTAGTTTCTTAATGATAAATTTTGTGTCCTCCAAAGGCGGTTTTATGACATGTTATGGAAAAAATTCCACGACCCCTCACCTAACGATACTTGCAACAAATTAATTTCACATGCCACAACACGATATAAATAGCAAGGGATAAGAAATCGTTTGACTTGTCTATGACAATTTCATATTCATTTAAGAAAGCAAGTGCTTAAAATAAAGGCATCAATTCCGGTGTTGAAGGACCGATATTTTATGAGCAAGATCCTTATTAATGCCATAGATCCTGAGGAATGCAGGATTGCAAAAGTAAAAGATTTAAAACTCGAAGAATTTCATATCGAAAGTGCTGCAAGAGAAATTATTCACGGCAACATTTACAAAGCGGTTATTTCACGTATTGAGCCCAGCCTACAGGCCGTTTTCGTAGATTACGGGGCTGATCGCCATGGATTTCTTCAGAAGCATGAAATTCATAGCGACTATTTTCAGGACAATCTTTTAAAAGACAAGTCCATAAAAAAAATGGTGAGGCGTGGCCAGGAACTCCTGGTACAGGTCACAAAAGACCCGTTTATGAAAAAAGGGGCCATGCTCACAACTTACATATCTCTCCCGGGAAGATACTTGGTGCTTATGCCTGGAAGCGATAACCGGGGCATTTCACGTAAAATAGAAGATGAAGATGAAAGAAGCCGCCTTAAAGGTATTATCAACAAACTCAAGTTGCCTGAAGGATTCGGCATCATCGTCCGAACCGCCGGAATAAACTGTACCAAGATGCGCGTGTCCAGGGATTTAAGATATCTGTTACGGCTCTGGAAAAATATCAAAAAAGATGTGGCTAAAGCAAAACCTCCGGCACTGCTTTACAAGGAGCAAAACCTTGCTTTAAGATCCATACGTGACTATTTCACCCCCGACGTGACCGAAATCCTCATTGACGATATTGGCGTATATCATGAAGTTAAAAACTTTGTTAAAATCATTTCCCCAAAACATACCAAGATTGTCAAACACTACAAAACGGACAGGCCGATATTTACAAAATACCAGCTGGAAGAACAGATCGCATCCATATATAAAAGCCGTGTCAAATTAAAATCCGGGGGATATATTATAATAACTCAGACAGAAGCGCTGGTTGCCATTGACGTCAATTCGGGCAAGGCCACTCAAAAAAAATCTATTGAACAGACCGCTCTTCAGACTAATATTGAAGCAGCCGAGGAAATTTCTCGTCAGCTAAGACTCAGAGATTTGGGCGGTCTTATCGTGATCGATTTTATCGACATGAAAGATCCCAAGCATAAATTAGAAGTTTTTAGGGCCGTCAAAAACAATGTAAAATTTGACAAGGCCAAAACAAAGATCGGCAAGATTTCAATGTTCGGACTGATGGAAATGTCGAGACAGCGGCTCAGGCCCTCCATTGAATCCAGCAGTTTTGAATCCTGCAGCCATTGCGGGGGCAAAGGGCTTATACCTTCCACTGAGATGCTGGTCCTCGACTTTCTCCGCAAACTTCGTCTTGAAACCTTAAAAGATGAAATCTCAAAAGTAAAGGGGATCGTCCCGTCGGTAGTGGCCGACTATCTTTTGAATAAGAAACGCAAGGAAATTCTTGACCTGGAAATAAGGCGCAACCTTTCCATCACCATCGAAGGAGATAACTCGGTCGTCCACGGCATGAGTAAGATTATTTGTGAACAGTAAAACACGAACCTAACCCGGACAAGCCCGTCCTCCTGCCGACCGAAGTGAGGCGGACGGGCCGGAATCAAAAAATAAGTTCACAATTCAGAAACTATAGTTTATAATATTTATTAAAAGTCAGTTTTTTGACTGTTTACGAAACCGTTTCAATTATGCCAAAAAAACCCGCTCAAATATCAAGTAAAGCCATAGGAATTGCAGTAAGCTGTATAATCCTTGTCACAGTTGCCGGTTTATGGTTCTGGTTAAAGAGAAATTCAACGGTCAATACTAAAAATGAGCCTGAAAAAGTTCATATACCTCCAACAGCAAAGAGTGTCATTGATTACAATAACATCGAAAAAGACAAAGAGCTCATAGCGCTTATGCAAAAGCGCAAAGCAGAATACGGAGTTGAAAAAGGGGTTGACATTATTACAAAATCTGATGAATCTTTTAAAATCGGTGATTCAACTGTCTCAATGCAGGAGGTTTTGGATAAGATACGTATTAAAAGTGGAGATATTGTTGAAAGGGACCTTGAGTCAAAGAAAATGGACCCCATGAAAAACTCAGAATCATTCGGAATATACGTTGTTCAGCCCGGTGACAATATATGGAATATACATTTTAATTTTCTGAAAGATTATTTTGCTCATAAAGGCATCTCCCTTTCACCGCTTGCCGACGAACCTGAAAGGTGGGGGCAAAGTTCGGGGGTTGGTAAACTTCTTAAGTTTTCTGAAAGAACGGTTAATATTTACAACATAAAAGAACGCAAGTTAGATGTTGATCTTGACCTGATCTATCCCTTGAGTAAGGTGGTTATCTATAATATGGACCAAATTTTTGTACTTCTGGATCTCATCGATTACGAACATGTAAATCGCATTCAATTTGACGGTGAAACGCTCTGGATACCGTCAAATCAATTTGAATGAAAATTCGGACCCAGAGGGACCCGACACACCATCATTCCTGTTCTCCAGACCTCCAGCACCCCGATCTATTTTTATATCCGTTCATGGAGCAATTGAGTTAGCACCTAAAATCTGCATAACTAATCTCGAAGGTGTGTTATTGTTATATGATTGCAAGATATTACACTATATTTGGCAAATTTGAACTTTCACCAAAATACAGGCATCATGTATTTGTTTTTTTTCGAGATGAGTTACCCTGCTGGATTGCCGCTTCGCTCCAACAAGGCATTCAAGGGCGTAGCCCCGCTATACAAATCGGGATAGACTACTGTTCCGCCATGGCGGGAATAACGCGGCTCGAAGATCCCGCCTAAAGCGGGAAGATAGGTGCCTCGGACTCGCCCGTAGGGTGAAAATTTTCGGTACAAACTGTCACCTGACAACTAGAAGTAAAATTGTAAATAACAAACTGTTTTCATTACTAATAAAAAGGCCTCTCGAAAATTTTCATGAAATATTCGGGCTAAGGACTATGTTTTTTATATTGAAATAAACATTTGACGTATGCATTCAATTGAAGTATATCAGCGCCGTTTTTTATACTTTTTTAATACAAAAAATAAAGAGGCCTTTTAGCTTTTTGAAAATATTACCGCTTCAGGTATAATTAAATTTTTGTTGAAAAATCACACCTGAGGCGAATTAAACTCGTGGAAAATCGATTTGTTTCGAAAAACGAAACTATTTCCATGCAAGGAGGATTTGTCTTGATAAATATCGCTTATGCAATGGGCCAGGGCGGGGGAGCTGCAGGCCAGGGAGCAGGAGGATTTTCAGCACTGATCCCGATTATCCTGATGTTCGTTATTTTCTATTTTCTGCTTATTCGGCCCCAGCAGAAAAAATCTAAAGAACATCGTGAAATGATGAACCGTCTTAAAAAAGGAGACCGCATCATTACAAGTGGAGGCCTTCATGGTCGAGTTACAGCCGTAAGTGAGACCACGATGACTGTTGAAATAGCTGACAAGGTCCGTGTAAAGATCGCCCGCGGCAACGTCAGCCAGGTCGTCCAGTCTTCATCGCAGCCCCAGGAAGCAAAAAAAAAGAAGGGATGATTCAGTTAGCTATCTTTATTTGAAAAGATTAACTGATTTTCTTTCTTTATACGATCACTTATGCACAAGTTTTATCCGCTTTCGGCGTGATTGAGCCCCGTCTGCAGTTTGGATTAGTAGCCATCATTTTATTTTGGACGCAACTTCAGGAAAGGAAAAGATCATTGAAAAATCTCTCATGGCGAGCGGTTTCCGTTATTGCAGTTATTGTCATTGCCGTTATTTACATTCTTCCGACCATAAAACCATCTTTGTGGCCCCATAAAAAGATAAACTTAGGACTCGATCTTCAAGGCGGCATGCACCTTGCACTTGAAGTGGATACGGAAAAAGCCGTGGAAAGCACCATAGAACGTATCAGCCAGGAAATGCGAAGTTTTTTTAAGAAAGAGCACATCCGGCATATCGAGTTGAATCGTATCGATGGAAGCCGCATTTCGGTCCAGTTGCAAGGCCAGGAAAACATCGACGGATTTGAAAAGCTGCTCGACAAAGAATTTAAAAATTTGCGCATCCTTTCAAGATCAACCCACGACGGAATCCTTACGATGATGCTGGATCTTCCTGACAAAGAGTCCGATCAAATCAAGAAGCTGGCAACCGAACAGGCCCTTGAAACCATCAGAAACCGGATCGACCAGTTCGGCGTCAGTGAACCTGATATTCGACAACAGGGTGAAAAACGGATACTTATCCAACTCCCCGGCATCAAAGATACAAAAAGGGCCAAGGATCTTATCGGACGGACCGCTCTTTTAGAATTCAAACTGGTCGATGAAACCCATGATTTAAATTCCGCCCTGCAAGGGAATGTGCCTCCGGGCAGCGAGGTTCTCTATGGCATTAAAGAAGATCCGGAAACACGGCGTGTCATAAAAACTCCCTATCTTATAAAAAAACGGACCCTTTTAACCGGAGCACACCTAACTGATGCAAAGGTTCAAATAGACTCTCAATACAATGAACCCTATGTTTCTATCAATTTCGACAAAAAAGGGGGAAGAGGTTTTGCAAGGATAACCGGAGCAAATGTAAAAAAACGTCTGGCAATCGTTTTGGATAAAAAAGTACATTCAGCACCGGTTATACAGGAAAAAATTACCGGCGGTCAGGCCCGAATTACCGGACGTTTCACCACTGAAGAAGCACGTGATCTTGCCATTGCCCTTCGTGCCGGCGCCCTTCCGGCTCCCGTCAACATCCTTGAGGAAAGGACCGTGGGTCCTTCTCTTGGAACCGATTCCATTAGAAAAGGGCTCATCTCAATGTGTGTCGGGGGTATCCTCGTTATTCTGTTCATGATTGTCTATTACAGGGCTTCAGGGCTTATCGCAGACTTTGCGCTGATTCTTAATATTATCCTGATCGCCGGAGGGCTGGCCGGCTTTCAGGCCACGTTGACACTACCGGGTATCGCAGGGATAATTCTCACTATCGGTATGGCCGTTGATGCCAATGTTCTTATATTCGAACGTATACGGGAGGAAATGAGCATAGGCAAGACACCGCGAGCGGCGGTGGACGCGGGCTACGACAGGGCTTCTCTTACAATACTCGATGCTAACGTAACAACGCTTGTTGCAGCCCTTGTCCTGTTCCAGTTCGGCACCGGCCCGGTTAAAGGATTTGCGGTAACACTCAGCTTGGGTGTACTTTCCAGTCTTTTTACAGCCCTTATTCTGTCCCGGTTAATATTCGATTATTTCTTAGTAAAACTAAAGAGTAAAAGCCTAAGCATCTAATTATATCTTAACCTGTTTTAATAGGAGCATTATATCACAAAGCATAACAACATCATCTTAGGGGACACCATCAATGCAGTTTATAAAACCTGATATTAACATTAATTTTGTCAGTAAGAGAAAAATTGCTTTCTTCATATCCCTGGCCATGATCCTTGTCAGTATTGCCTCTCTCTTAATTCATAAAGGACCCAGATACGGCATTGATTTTGCCGGCGGTACATTGATACAGGTAAAGTTTAGCGTCCCTGCAAGCTTGAATAACATAAAATCGGGCCTTGCCGCCATAGATTTAGGCAAATCTTCAGTTCAACAGTTCGGAGATCAGCGTGATAATGAATATCTTATCCGAACGGACATATCCATCACGACCTCACAGGGATTTTCTTCAAAAGTGCAGAAAGCACTGGAAGCCTCAACAGGGAATGAGGTCAACATTCGTCGTGTTGAAATGGTGGGACCTCAGGTGGGCAAAGACTTACGGGAAAAGGCTCTTTTCGCCATGTTTTACGCCCTGCTCTTTATTACTATATATATATCCGGCCGTTTTGAGTTAAAATGGGTTCTAAGCGGAGTTATGGCCGGCGCACTCATGGGTGCTGTATATCTCCTTTCTGTTTTTAATGTCAGCGTCCCTTATCTTATCGCAGCCGCATTGATCGTAACACTTTTACTTTTCTGGTTTCTCGAGCTGAAATACGCTATGGGGGCCATTGTAGCTCTTATCCATGATGTCACCATAACCGTTGGGATATTTTCTATTTTTGACATAGAATTTACCCTTCCGATTATCGCGGCTCTTCTCACCATCATCGGATATTCATTAAATGACACCATCATTATTTTTGACAGAATCCGGGAAAATCTGAGGAAATATCACAAAAATCCCCTGGAATTCACAATTAACAGAAGTGTAAATGAGACTCTCAGCCGAACCATACTGACCTCTATAACTACCCTTGTTGTCGTTGTTGCTCTGTTTGTACTGGGAGGCGGGATTATTCATGACTTTGCATTTGCAATGATAATAGGCGTTATTATCGGAACCTACTCATCGGTTTACGTTGCAAGCCCCATACTCCTTGCATGGCATGGGCGTGGAAGAAAGAAATAAGTGGAAAACATTCTGCCATGGTTTGTTCTGAAAAGTGTTCCAGGAATCGGAAATCACCTTTTCAAGCGGCTAATAGATTGTTTCAATTCACCTGAGAATGTTTTTGAAGCTTCCAGAAAGGATCTTCTTGAGGTAGAAGGCATAACACCTCGTCTTATCGCCGCAATAAAGCATCACAAAATTGGTGATTCGGTCAAAAAGGATCTCGATCTTGTGATAAAAAAAGGTTATAAAATTGTCACCATGGCGGATACGGATTATCCACCCCTTTTACTTCAAATACCGGATCCTCCGCCTTTCTTGTACGTTTTCGGCCGTCTTAACGGTTCATTTAAAAATATAGCGGTTGTGGGCTCCAGGATTGCAACAGAATACGGCATCTCTACAACCCGCCGTCTGTGCAAAGACTTGGCTTTACTTAAAATGACTATCGTCAGCGGCATGGCAATTGGCATTGATTCGGCTGCCCATCAAGGAGCACTAACAGGCAAAGGAAATACGATTGCGGTGTTAGGAAGCGGTTTGGAGATCCTTTATCCGGCAGAAAACCGCAAGCTTTTTCATATGATCGCCGAAAACGGAGCCGTTATTTCGGAATTTCCTTTGTTGACTGAACCTGAGCCACACAATTTCCCAATACGAAACAGGATAATTAGCGGAATTTCATTTGGAACCGTGGTCGTTGAAGCTACAAAAAGAAGCGGATCACTTATAACAGCCCGACTTGCCGCAGAGCAAAACAGGGAAGTATTTGCCATCCCGGGAAGCATTCATTCATTCAAAAGCACCGGGACTCACACTCTTATAAAACAGGGGGCCAAACTGGTTGAACATGCCCAGGACATTATGGAAGAGCTCTCATATATTATTGAAGCCCCGCATGAAAAGAATAAAACCGGTAATGAAATTATGAAAAGGATCCCGCAGTTATCATCCGAGGAATCCCTTGTGTTTGAAGCCATTGATCCGTATCCTGTTCACATTGATGAACTTGCAAGAAAGCTTTCCATGAAACCCGGCAAACTGTCGAGCATTCTGCTCCAGCTGGAGCTAAAAGGTATTGTACACCAATCCCCGGGAAAACTCTTTTTCCGGGAAGCGATGGAGTAAAGGGAAGAAAAGATGAACATCGAACATCGAACGTCCAACATCGAATGATGAATAAAAAAACCTGAACGACTGAATGATATTTTAGAGGAAACAGAAGAATTAATTAAGATTTTTGTTGCGAGCATCAAAACGGCTGAAAAGAAAAAGAAATAGTCATTCAAGGTTTGACATCGGATTTTTAAAAACAAATGAAATTAAACTGCGGAGCGAAGAGACATCATTATTCGACGTTCGACGTTCAATGTTCAGTCTGTTCGATGTTGGACGTTCATTTTTTAATATGTTCGACGTTTATATTTCAAAACAACCCGGTCCGGCATAAATGTAATCAGTCAATTTTTACAAAACAACTTAACGCTTATGGGGCTTCGCCCCAATTTGAATAATGTAATGAGGTAATATTGTGATCAAATCGCTTGTTGTCGTAGAATCCCCAACTAAAGTTAGAACCCTAAAAAAATATCTCGGTAATAGTTACAATGTCGCTGCAACCGTAGGTCATATAAAGGACCTTCCGGCAAAGGAAATCGGCATCAATATCGAGGAAGGTTTTAAACCAATATATACGAACATTCCCGGTAAACAGAAAGTCATCAGATCGTTGAAACAGGCCGCGGGCGATTCAAATGATATTTACCTTGCGCCTGACCCGGACAGGGAGGGTGAAGCCATCGCATGGCATACCGCCGAAGTCCTCAAAAAAAAGGGGAGAAGATTCCACAGAGTTCTTTTTCATGAGCTTACAAAAAATGCCATTCATAAGGCTATTGCATCCCCTGAAGATCTCAACCGTAACAAGTATGAAGCCCAGCAGGCTCGCAGAATTCTCGACAGACTTGTGGGATACCAGGTATCTCCCTTATTGTGGCGCAAAGTAAAAGGCGGACTCAGTGCCGGGCGGGTACAGTCCGTTGCCGTGCGGATCATCTGTGAAAGGGAACGGTCTATCCAGGCCTTTGAGTCCGAAGAGTACTGGACAATAACAGCTCACCTTGAGGATAACGCACCACCACCATTTACGGCAAAGCTGGCTAACGAGAAGGGAAAAAAAATTAAAATTCCCGACGAAAAGTCATCGAGCTCCATCGTGAAAGAGCTGTCCGAAGAAAAATTTATAGTGGAAAAAGTTCAGAAGAAAACCACAAAAAGAAACCCTCTTCCGCCTTTTATTACCAGCAAACTCCAGCAGGAATCAATACGTAAGTTAAGATTCTCAGCTAAAAAGACCATGAGCATCGCACAGCAGCTTTACGAAGGTATAGAGTTTGGACCCGGTGAACCCGAAGGGCTTATCACTTACATGCGTACCGATTCCACACGGATTGCAAAGGAAGCCGCTTTTGAGGCCCTAAAACTTATTCGGGAAAGATTCGGGAAAAAATATGCTCCGGATAAGCCAAGGTTTTTCAAAAACCGTAAAAAGGCTCAAGATGCTCATGAAGCCATACGGCCCACATCGGTTTTTAATACCCCTGAAAAAGTAACCCCGTATCTTTCCAAAGACCAGCTTTCCTTATACCGGCTTATCTGGGAGCGCTTTGTGGCATCCCAAATGAAGCAGGCTCTTATCAATAAGACCTCGGTATTGATAAAAGCCGGCTCCTACCAGTTTACCGCAAGCGGATCAACAGTTAAGTTTCCCGGTTTCATGGCACTTTACATGTCTGTTGACGAGGAGATCGAAAGCAAAAACCGGCAGACAAAAGATGATCTTCCTGAACTTGATGAAGGCATGGTTTTGAAACTCAATAAATTAGAGCCCAAACAACATTTTACCCTGCCGCCCCCAAGGTTCTCGGAGGCATCTTTGGTCAAAGAGCTCGAAGAAAACGGAATCGGCCGCCCCAGCACTTATTCAGCCATTCTGTCCACAATCAGGGAAAAGGGATACGTGGATATGGTTAAAAATTATTTTAAGCCCAGCGAGCTTGGATTTATCGTAAACGACTTGCTGGTGCAAAGCTTCCCCGAAGTATTTGATGTGGAATTTACCGCTAAAATGGAGGATAACCTGGACCGTATAGAAGCTTCAGAGGTTAATTCTTTAGAAATCTTAGCACGTTTTTACGACTCTTTTCAAAACGCTCTCAAAACAGCTTCAAAAGATATGCTCAGTTTAAAGGCCGTGGGTATGCCAACGGATTTGGTCTGTCCCAAATGTAATTCAACACTAACGATCAGGGTCGGCAAAAACGGACATTTTCTGGGTTGCAGTAACTATCCGGAATGCACCTATACCCGAAACTACACCCGGGATGAAAAAGGGGTAATTCATCCTGTTGAGCCGTCATTTGACGAAACTTCCGACAGAGTCTGCGAAAAATGTGGAAGACCGATGCTCATAAAACATGGAAAATACGGTACGTTTTATGCCTGCAGCGGTTACCCGAATTGCAAAAACACTCAATCGGTTGTCTCAAGCAACGGCGTGCAGGAAACCGGCGTAACTTGCCCTGAGAAAGACTGCGGCGGCACTCTTGTGCAGCGCAAGTCCAAACGGGATAAAATATTCTACGGCTGCAGTAACTTTCCCGACTGCACTTTTGCCGTATGGGACAAGCCTGTCGCTAAAGAATGCCCCAAGTGCGGCGCCAGGTTCCTGCTTGAAAAAACCACCAAAAAGCAAGGTGCTTTTCTTTCCTGTCATACCAAAGGATGCGGGTATAAACAAAAAGTGTAACGAAGTTCCTGAATCTTATTACCTGAATCTTGCATGAAAATTAATGAGAATCTTTATAATTCTTAATTGAAGCGGGTTTATACAACATTATAGCATCATACATTTTACCCAAATGTTAAATCGGATGATGTTTTTTTTCTCATCAATTTTCACCCCAAAGGGCGAGCCGGAGGCTTTCATCTGCCGCGTTATTAAGGGCTCGCAATAGCAGACTATGGCTTCGCCCTTAAGTGCCTTGTTGGAGCGAAGCGGAAATCCCGCTATCGGGGCAGATGAAAGCCTCCGACTCGTGCAAGATTCAGGTATTAGAGTGCATCAAATGCTTTGCCATATCCTGTCAGCTCAATATATCCGTGACCGGAAATTGGGCTCCCCTTTTTAGATCCACGGACGGATACACTTGAGTATCAATATTGAAAATTGATCTTATTCTTGCAGCAAAAAATTAGCCGGGAGATACGGTCATAAGGCCGATGGAATTTAGACGTCCCTGTCGAACCGTTTGATAGAACCTCTATTGTTTTACCTGAATCTTGTTCATATGTCGCTTTTATTTTAACCTAAATTGAGCGATTTTTTAATCGATCTGCACCGATCTCTTGCGCATCAAGAATCCGCGAAAATCCTCGACATATCCACGGGTATGCCTGCGGTTTTCGCGAACCCTTATGCATCAAGATCTCAGCACATCTCTTCCCAAAAGATCGCTCAACTTAGGTTTAACCTACTTCAGTTCTTTCATCAGCTCGGGAATGGTCTTCTTGGGGCTGCTTTTATACCAGGCTTTCCGGATCTTCCCGTTTTCGTTTATAAGAAAAGATGAACGAATAATTCCCATAAAGGTCTTACCGTACATTTTTTTCACTTCATTTTTAAAATTTATGTTGTAAATTTATGTGTCAAATTTTAATAAAAAGATTGCTACCCTATGACATATGTCAATGTATGCAAATGTGGTGTTTATTAATGACTTAACCCTACCCTTGTTATTGGGATCGTTCGTGAAAATTTGGGTGAGTTTGTGGAGGTGGATATGTTGAAGCGATTTTGCCTTACAATAATTGGCGTCACGTGGATTTTGACGCATGTGACCGTGGCACCAGCCGGCCAAGCACAGATCAGCGAAGCCACTCAGGAATGCCTGGATTGCCATGGCGAGTTTAATTCGGGAATCGTTCAGAACTGGCAAGACAGCCGCCACGCAAAGATGACACCGCAACAGGCCTTGAAGGTTGATAAATTGGCACGGAGGGTATCCAACACCTCTGTAGCCGAAGCCCTGCAAAACCATGCCGTCGGGTGCGCTGAATGCCATACCCTCAGATCCGACGCCCATGCAGATACAATCGAGCATAACGGTTATGAAATCCATGTGGTGGTCAGTCCGGATGATTGCGCCACTTGCCATATTACGGAAAGAACCCAGTTCGCCAAAAACCTTATGGCGCATGCACATAACAACCTGGCCAATAATCTCCTTTACCAGGACCTCCAGCGAAGCATTTTAGGTAAAAGCACGATCCAAGATGGCAAAATCCATTTCAGCCCGGCCAATGATCTCACCCGTGCAGACGGCTGTTTTTACTGCCACGGCACCCGGCTTGAGGTGACGGGTTGGAAAACCCGGGACACCGACGCGGGAGAACTTGAATTTCCGATTATCAAAGGATGGCCTAACCAAGGCGTGGGCCGCGTGAATCTGGACGGCAGCCGGGGGGCCTGCTCGGCCTGCCATACCCGTCATCATTTCTCCATCGAGATGGCCCGCAAACCTTATACCTGCAAGGAGTGCCATGTAGGACCCGACGTGCCGGCATTCAAGGTATATACGGCCAGTAAACACGGCAATATTTTTTCAACCATGCACAGCGCCTGGAATTTTACTGCAGTTCCGTGGACCATGGGCAAAGATTTTTCCGCTCCGACCTGTGCCGTGTGCCATATCAGTCTTCTGGTCAACGCTGAGGGCGAGGTCGTTAATGAGCGTACCCACCAGATGGACAACCGGCTGGGGTGGCGGATTTTCGGACTTATCTTCGCGCATCCGCATCCCAAAGAACCCGATACCACCAAAATTCGAAACAAGGACGGTCTACCGCTGCCCACCGGCTTTGACGGTGGATTTGCCAAAGACTACCTGATCGGCCCCGATGAGCAGAAAACAAGGCGGCAGACCATGCAGAACACCTGTCTGAACTGCCACGGTACCTCCTGGGTCACGGGTTACTTTGCACGGCTGGACAACACCATCCAAACTTCCAATGCTTTGGTTCTAACCGCCACCGATTTGGTGAGCAAAGCCTGGAAAAGCAGTCACGCTCAGGGACCGGACCAGAAGGGCAGCCCTTTTGACGAGTTTATCGAAAGGCGCTGGAGCGATGCCTGGCTGCTGCATGCCAACAATATACGGTTCGTGTCGGCCATGGCCGGCGGCGGCGACTACGGCGTGTTTGCAGATGGCCGGTACCATTTAACAAATGCACTGTTGGAGATGCAAAGCTGGCTGGAAAATCGGGACATGATTTCAATTTCAAAGAAGAAATGAACCGACAATATTATCACCCAGGGGACCTTTGTTCTGTATTGGATGCAGCAATCCCAGCGGGCTGAATATAACCACGCCTTGGAATATGACATAGCCCTTATGCATAACAATTTCATTTGGGTATCAGTGATGATGCCCGTCTTGGGAATGACCTCCGGCAATGACATAAAATGCGTCTGTTGTTTCTGTATTTTGAAGATAAACCGCATCCTCACCGGCAATATGAAATGCGCATCCTTCGTTTAGCTGACCGCTGAACCGTCCGGATATTTCAAAATTTCCTTTTATAGCAAGAACCATTTCTTCATGACCTTTTCCGGGTTTTATCACCCGTTGCTTTTGCGCGGGTTTTAAAACCCCATAGACCATATAGCAGGTATGGCTGCCGGTATGTTCCAAACCAAATATAAATTCACCGGACTCGGAAGTTAATGCATGATTTTTTAGATCAAATGTGTTCATTATGATGCTCCTTCTAGTGCTTATACGTCTCGGAAATTCTACAACATCTTAAAATCGAATGTTTTTTAATGGCAACCTATTTATGCCATCAGAATGGAAGAATGGAATGCTGGAATATTGGGGATAAAGGCGGAAATATACTATTTTAATTGTAAAAAACTTTTTTCCTTCAACTTCGTTCAGGACAAGCTCACCCATCATTCCATTACTCCATCATTTTTACCCAGCCTGCCCCGTAGGTCCGGCAGATCGTACTGGGGTGAAACTTTTTTCTATTTCACCGGGGCCATTATTCCAATTGGGGCGAAGCCCCTAAGTTCCGCATCTCGGGTCCGGTGCGTTGAGTGTGTTATAAAAAATATAACTCAGCGCCGGGCATCCACCATGGCAGGAATGAAACAGCGAACATGAAGTTTTGGGACAGTTGTTTTTATTAAATGTTCTGAAATGATTTAATATGGGATGCTGCCAGATGGCGTTAAAATCATCTACAAGGATATTTCCCAGTCTAAATTCAGTAAATTGAAAAAAGAGGTAACAGGGGTACATATCGCCGTTTGGCAGAAGAGATAGTTTGGTTGTACCGGCTGGGCACCGGACAAACTCAAGTTCCGGGTAACGATTCGAATCCGGAATGAAGCCGGAACAAAATACCCCGTCAATGTTTCCAAGCGTTTTTTTTAATTTCAAAATATCATGGTAAAAACTGTAAAACGGTACACTGTGTTTAACATCATCTTGATTCATTATATCCATATACAAAAAAAAAAATTCAATCCCCGGTATTCCGATAAAAGCTTCACAGGACTTGAGCAGGGTTCTTTGTTTTGAATAAACACTTTTTATTATTGGCTTATAAGTAATGATATAAGTGTGAAGATCGTGGGATAGCTTTTCAGAATTTAAGGATACTCCGATCCTTACGGTCTTTTTCGGATATGTTTCCGAAATAGCGGTTAATAGGTTAACATTTGTTCCGTTCGTACTGATGGTTGTTTTAAGCCCGTTGTGGTCGATTAAGTCAATTAACTGCATCAGGTCCGGATGAAGCGACGGCTCACCTCCGAGCATGTCAATATGATCGATCCCAAGATGTTTGAGTATCAACAAGATGTTGTGAAAATCATTAACATCAATATCTTTTAATGCCGGCAGATTACGGTTGAAACAGAAACGGCATGAATAGTTACAGTTAAGCGTGGGGTAGAACTGTATATATGACGGTTTGGCACACGGTTTATAATTTGTACAAGGCATAGCTTTGACCCTATCCGTTCACGGAGTAATTGAGTTAATGAAAATTCCAAATAACAAATTCCAAAAAAACAAACAAATCACAATGACCGAAATTCAAAATTCCAAACCTTATAATTGTGAAGAAAGGCAAACAAATACCTCTCGGAAATTCTAATTCCCCGGGAGTTACCGGGATATGCCGTAAAACGCACACATGGCCGGGTCCGGCGCTAAGGGATGCGTAGCCCGAAAACGACATCCGCCTCTGCATTCCTCAAGAGCTGTACAGCCTTTGCATTCCAACTGATCAAGAGGGACGTGATTCATATTCAGCCAGCATTGTTTCAGGCTTTTTCGCGCATCACCCAGGGGGCGGTCAGCATAAAATCCGCATTTAACCGCCTGGTTGTCAGGCAGAACGGTCATCAGATGTCTCCCGCAGGCAAATCCTTCCGATGAACCATGGTAACCGCCTCCAAAAGCGTATTTCAAATACCGGGCGGCAGTTTCGTAGGGAACGGTCAGGTCACTGTTTTTCATAAGGGACCCGCTGACGCACATCACATCAACGCCCCATTCGATGGCATTAATCTTTTCAATAAAATCGCGAATTCGGTCAAACTCATTCAGGTTATAACGATGGATCATGGTTGAAATGGATATGGGTATTCCCGCAGCATTGGCCATATGAATCCCTTGCAGGGTGGGTTCAAATGTTCCCCGGCCACGGAGTTGTTCATGGCCTTTTTCCCAGCCGTCTAAACTGAACTGAATTTCATCCACATCCAGCCAGGAAATGTTCCTGGAATTGAGTAGTGTTCCATTGGTAAACAAGACACGGCGTATCTTTAACGCTTGGGTCTGTTCAATGTATGTTTTAAGATCTTTATAAAGCAGCGGTTCTCCGCCGGAAATGAGCAATCTCAGTCCACCGTTATCAGAAAACTGACGGGTGATGTCCACGGCATGATCAACCAGCATCTCAATGGGTTGTGAAAACCCCAGATAGCAGTGCCGGCAGTTAAGATTACATTTGTGAAGCAGATGCAGTTCCAGGTATCTCAGGGAGGGTTTAAGCCCATAATCAACAGTAACGGTCGTGGGAACCGGTTGCGGATGCCCTTCAAGAATTTCCTCTTCGAGACAATATTCAACAAAATCTGCATCGGTGGTCAGTTCTTTTCCAAATGATTGGCCATTGCATCTTAACAGGAAATCTTGGGCCCGTTCATCAATTTCATATAGTTCATCCCGACCCATATGATACACAAAGGGATGTTCCAGGTTTTTCAGCGCTGATTTCGGATGAAGACGCAGATATGACTCTTGCCAATTCTTTTTGCTCATTTCTGATTGTCCACGTCACGGGTATCAATAACCCGGTTTTCAATCAAACAGGCAAGGACCATATAACCGCCGCACGGTTCAAGATCATCTGATGGTGCTGTCGATTGAAAGTCGCAATCTTCTTTCATAAACGGGCATTGCCGGCATACATATCGGGTTAATGCATCCTTGTACTTTAGACATAACTGATAATCTTTAATCGATAAATATACCTGCTCTATGGAAATGCGTCTCTGACTAACCAAAGACTCGACAACGAGTGCACCTTGACAGGCCATCTCTTCTTTTTTCCCGTCTTTATAAAACATACAAAAGGGCCGGCAGATATAGTCTTTGAAGTCTTTTTTAGTCATTGTATCAGCCCATCAAAACAAAATAGCCTGTTTACAATACCACAGGTATATATACACAGACTATTTTATTAGACTTATTAAATGATCAGCAGGAACGTTTACATTTGCAGAGACCTGTTGACGTTTTTTTGATTTTTTTAATCTTCATGATTACCTTCCTTTCTTCTTGAAAGCGATTAAATTAAAAAAATGACCCCTTAAGCGAATGGTTTCGGAAACGGTTTAAGATGGTGTCCGTTTTCATAACGGAATTCCTTATATTTTAAGTGTAAAGACTGTTTCTGTCAACTTGAAAATGAATAATAAATGATAAAAACTTGCTTATGTTAATCCAAGTTGAGCGTTTTTTGCTCCATGCCGGCACAAAGGCGAATATTGATAAAGATAACGAATAGTTTTAAAGAGTCTATTTTTCAGACGGTAAGATCGGGGGCTTAAAAAATTCTGAAGTCGGTGTCATTTTACCTCACAATCATTAAAAAAAATACCCGGAAAGATCATTTTTTTATTGAATTTTTTTAATATGTTTAGCATTAATATTTCTTTGATTTAATTTTTGTATGCTTTGAATGCAGAAATATTATCCTTGAATACTTTTTAACAACATATAATTTAAACCTAAATTTTTTGATGAAAAGGTTAAATATGCATAAAATACATATTGGGGTGTTGTGTTTGATGATGGCTTTTATCCTGGGGATTTCATTGGAAACAACCGGACAAGATTCAATAGCCGGTGAAGAAAAGCTGGAGCCTATGTGTGTTCCCATGGGCGTTATTGTGCTCCAGCCGGAAGGGATGGTCGAACGGAAGAGGTCCCCGGTTGAATTCCATCATTCCAAGCATTTTATTTATGAGTGCAGAGCGTGTCACCACAAATGGGACGGAAAAACTCAAATTACCAGCTGCACAACATCGGGTTGCCATGACCTGCTCGAGTCTCCGAAAAAGCCCACAAAATACCTGGCTTATACGGATACAGGCATCAAATATTTCAAGTATGCGTTTCATCAGAATTGTGTCGGGTGCCATAAAGCCATCAAATCCAAACGCAAAGAAATGGAAATGTCATACCAGATGTTGAACGCAAAACTGCCCAACACCGGCCCCACCGGTTGTATTGAGTGTCACCCTAAAGAATAATTTTTGCAGTATTGCTTTAGACACCCCTTGTCCTTTTTGGAAGATCTGCCTGTTTTTAAAGCTATTTTTGTTTTGAATTCGAGTAATTCTATGTTTGATGGATCAACATTCCGATCCAGTGATGAATTGTCTTTATATGAAAGCCAAAAAGATCCGTCAAATCCAATCCAAACTCTTCTTATGGTATAAAAAAAATAAACGTCCTCTGCCCTGGCGTGAAACAGATAATCCCTATTGCATATGGGTGTCGGAAGTCATGCTACAGCAAACCCAGGTAAATACGGTTCTGCCCTATTACCGGACTTTTCTTCTTCATTTTCCGAATGTGCAATCTCTATCTGAAGCCGATATAAACGACGTACTCAAGGTCTGGGAGGGGATGGGATACTATGCACGGGCAAGGAATTTGCATCGGGCGGCAAAAACGGTGGTTGAAAAACACCAAGGTAAAATTCCCGGTAACCGGCATGATATTAGAAGGTTATCGGGTGTGGAGGATTACATTGGGATCCGTCCGGGCGTAATGGCTGTTTTGAAGATTGGGCACAACCATGACTTCATCCGTCCCTTTTTTGATTATATCGTAGCATATATGCCCGTCCGGATGGTCGACCGGATCGTAACTAGAGGGAGTATTCCACTGGCCCCATGAACAGAGCAAGCCCTGATCAAGTCGGTTGTAAAGCGCACACGTTGCCCCCAAAAGCTCCCCACAAAGCGATGTGAGTCGCTCGATGTTATCAAACGGATCCGGAGAGAAATTCAAAAAACAATCGTTTATTTTGGATAGACACTCCTCACTTATCTGCAGCATTTCTATTATTTGCATATAGTTAGTGACTTCCCCTCTAACTCATTGGTTCTTTGTTCCAATTTTTCACAGATTGGTTTATCAGCCATCAGAAGATTCTCAACTGTACTAAAAACAAAAAAACGGATTTGATTCAAGGTTGTTTTAGAAGTTTGCGAACAGACTTTACAAAATCTTTTTGTTTGAAAGGCTTCCCAAGAGTGTCCTGAGCACCCAGCAATTTGGCCATACCCAAGTAATATTCCGATCCAATACGCCCACCTCCGGTAATGGCAAGAATTTTTATATCCGGAAAATCTCGCCGCAATTCAATGATAATCTCAACCCCATCCTTTTTCGGCATTAGAATATCTGTAATGACCAAATCAGCGTATCTCTCGCGGTATAATCTAACCCCATCTTTTCCATCTGGAGCATCAAATACCTCATGTCCTTCATACTCCAATGCTTTTTTGAGATTTCCACGTATGTTATCGACATCTTCTATAAGAATAATGCAATCCATCTCTTTGCCCTCCAAGATTACAGAGGAATGATCTTATTTGCTGTTTTTTCTTAAGTCTCACTAACATACTTAAACAGTCCGATCTTTTACATTTTATCACCAGTGGGCTCCATAATTTATTGAGAAGCTACGATTTACTTTCTAAACATACCTCAATTGTAAAACTTCCGAAATCTGTTTTAAAAGGTATAGCTATTTTGGGACCTTTGGTCATAGATTCAAGCTTATGACTCTTACCGGTAACCACTGAAGGGATGGCACCATGAAATACTTTACCTATTTCCTCTAATTCTTTTCTTGCCTGACCGGATATTATATTGGTCAATTCACCCACAGCATCTGCAATTTCATTATTTATTTCCTTCATCTCCTCGCCGAACATATTTGAAACGATCTTTAGAATACATAATTCATCAAATGTAATGGACATAGTCCCATTTGTTTCACCAGTAAATCCCATAACACCTGAAACATCTCCCTGGGCAACCTTATCTTTTTTGAGATAAGGTTTTCCTGCTTCAGGCTTAATAAATGCCATTGTTTCAAGAACATTCAAAGTCGCATTGATAAATGGATTAATAAGTTTTACATCCATTGTCTATCCTCCTTGGTCACTAATTGGAATGTAGAAACAGTGAAGAACTGCAAATCAACTTCCAAATACCTTATCTATTTTTTCGATAACAGTCTCTGCAGTAAACGGCTTTACAATATAGCTGTTCACTCCTGCCTTGACGGCCTCTAAAATATTATCTTTCTGGGCTTCGGCCGTAACCATCACAAAAGGCATATTTTTTAATTCATTATCCGACCTGATCCTGTTTAACAACTCTAAACCTGACATTTCCGGCATATTCCAGTCAGATAATATCAGATCAAAATTTTCCTTTTTTAAAATTTTTAAGGCACTTTTGCCACCATCAGCTTCGCTGATATTATTAAAACCGATCTGCTTTAGGATGTTTCTTAAAATCTTTCGCATGGTGGCAAAATCATCAACGATGAGTATTTTCATATTTATATCCATAAGATCTCAACCTCCTTACTCATAGTGCAAACTGTACCCTTACCGCAGGAATGCATACGGCTATGAAGAACTCGCACAAACCGTCAGACATGAAAAGCAAAGATAGAATATGCAAACAATTTTAAAATCATTTATAATTTTCCTCAATTGAATGAAATTTTTGATGTACCAAAGTGTTGTTTAATTTTGTAAATTCTTTATCACTGAATTTTCAGCAGGCTTACTCCAAGAGTTCCCTAACCGTTTTTAACAACTCTTCTCGTTCAATGGGTTTGGTTAATGTTCGTTGTACTCCTAACATCTTGGCAATATGCAAATAGTACTCCGCATCTATACGCCCGCCCCCGGATTTTGCGATGATCTTTATATTTGGAAATTCTTTTGTCAATTCCCGGATAGTCTCAATACATTCCTTTTCGGGCATAATGATATCTGTGATAATCAAATCAGTAGGCTCTTCCAGATAGATTTTCATTCCTTCTTTGCCGTTAAAAGCCTTCACTACGTCGTACCCTCCACGCTCTAATGTCTGGTGGAGTATATCCAGTATTGTTGCATCATCATCTATAACAAGAATGTGTGCCATTAGTTATTCTTTCGTTTTTTTGGAAAGCTGCTCTTTTACCTTCTTTTGAAATTTGATCGGTATTGAATTATCAATGCAATAAAAAAGGATTGCAAAATCCATCGCAATTTTAATGTCTGACTGCTTCCCAAAAGTGAATATGCTTTCAGAGGTTTTGTTATGATTAATTTTTCTCCAAAACGAAATATCTAAATTAGTTTTTTTTGTATACGCTGGGTTCTATGTATTTCAAAGAGTGATTCAAACCATTCAAACTCTCAGCTCCGCCTATTATAAAATAACTCCCGCGCTTTAAAACCGTTGACAATTTATGTATGACAGCTTCTTTGATAGGAATATCAAAATAGATCATTACATTTCTGCAGAATATGATATCGAAAATTTTTAAAGGAGGAGAATCTTTCAAGAGATTGAACTTTTCGAATTTTACCATTCTACTGATATGTTGTTTAACTCTCATATGATCTTCCCATTTGCCCATCCCTTTTTGAAAATAACGCTTTATCATATGTTTGGGTATATTTGATAAAGACTTTTTGGGATATATGGCTCTTCTGGCTCTTTCTAAACAGGAATCTGAAATATCTGTTGCCAGTATCGACGGCTCGAATCCCAATTCTATACAATATGTAAGTAAAGAATATGGCTCTTCACCGCTTGAACACGCCGCACACCAGATATTACGGCAGCTTGTATCTAAAAACTTAAAAGTTTTTGATTCTCTGAAAAAATAGGTGTGGTTGGTGGAGACGGCATCAAGAAAACTATTTAATTCATCAGGATCATTTTCGATTATCGAAAGATATTTATCGGGCTGAACGCCGAGTTTTCTGGTCCGTTTCCCAATCCTGGCATGCAACAATTGCCATTTTTCTTCAGTCAGATTGATACCGGATTCATTGTAAACGATATCACAGTACCTTTTGAATTGTCTCTTGGTCATATTTGCCAATTTTCAATTTCCCAAATAAAGATTATAATTACCTTAAATAATTTTAGGCATTTCAACTTTAGGCATTTTAGGCACTTTAGCTCATTTTAGACATTTAAATATAGGCATTTCAATCTTCAATCATTTTAAGCGCGGTTCTTGTAATATCCCCAAGACTCACCACTTTGTCTGCGGATCCGAGTTTAATGGCTTCCTTGGGCATACCGAAAACCACGCAGCTTTTTTCATCCTGAACAATTGTTCGGGCGCCGGCATCTTTCATTTCCAGCAATCCTGCGGCACCGTCCGATCCCATACCAGTAAGGATAATGCCGACGGCGTTTGCACCTGCATAATTGGCCACCGATCTGAAAAGAACATCCGCAGCAGGCCGCTGGTGGTGAACAAGCGGCCCCTTTTTTACCTGAACATAATATTTTGCACCGCTTCTTTTCAGCAGCATATGAAAATTCCCGGGGGCAAGCAGAGCCTGACCGTTTGAAACCAAATCCCCATCATTGGCCTCTTTGACCGTTATCTGGGAAAGGGAATCCAGCCTTTCTGCAAAAGAGGTGGTGAAATTGGCGGGCATGTGCTGAACGATGACAATTCCGGGCGAATTGGGAGGCATGCCCGTAAGAACCGTTTTGATGGCTTCCGTCCCCCCTGTTGAAGCGCCTATGGCGATTATCTTGTTGGTCGAAGCGGTCAGGGCGCGTGATAGGGTTATCGGTTTTACCGTGTCGGATTCATTAACGGATTTAATCCGCTCTTTGACATTCACTCTTGCAACGGCCCTGATCTTGTCTGCCAGTTGAACGCTCATGTCTCCAACCGAATAGGCGGCCGAAGGCTTGGAAATTACCTCAAGCGCTCCACTTGCCAGGGCTTCCAGGGCCATTTTTCCCCCTTTTGGTGTAAGGGAACTGACAATGATCACCGGAAGCGGATAATATTTCATAAGTTTTTTAAGGAAGGTGATACCATCCATGCGGGGCATTTCGATATCCAGTGTGATGACATCGGGTTTAAGCTTAACGATCTTGTCCCTGGCCACATACGGATCAGGAGCCGCACCTATGACTTTAATACCTCTTTCGCGGGACAGTTCATTACTAAAAACCTTGCGAACTACCGCAGAGTCGTCTACAATTAAAACTTTTATATCTATTTTCATAACTTATCTTTCAATTGAAATGCCTAAAATGATCTAAAATTTACCCTGTGAAATTCCGTAGGACTATTTCACCGGGGTGCCTAAATTAAATAAGTGGTTATTTTTTTCTTGCCGATAGATGTGAATTTTGCGCTCCATGTTTACCCCATTTTAGGCAATTTAGCTCATTTTAGGCATTTTTAATGTTCATCTGAAACGCCAGATAATTTTCCAGGGCTTCAACTACAATAGAAAATCTTTTTTCAGAATCAGATAAATCTTTAATAAAATCATGAAACCCGAGCAATTCGGGAACCCCGAGGTCGAAAACTGCCTCCGGATCATACAGACTAAAAGTGTTGCCCATAATCATATTTATAATTTCTTTGACGGTTCCATTAATTTGATCATCGGAGATTGCTTGTTCATCTTTTCCCATAAAGTCGGCGGTGATAGATAACGCCGATTTTTTGGGGATACAAAAAACCGCGTAACCGGACAAGGGGCCGCTAAAACTCAATTTTGCAGCTATAATTGGATCTTTTCCCGTGTCCCACAGTTCAAGAATGTCTAGATCATTAGAAAAATCCAAAGACAAAAAAAACATGGTTTCCAGAACGTCAGAAATCGAATTCTTCATCGCCATTGTCATATCTTTGTTCTTCATCTTCTGTTTCTCCCATTATATACTTTAGTTTTTGCTTGATTTGTTCGGGTGTAAAAGGCTTTTTGATATAGTCTATTACACCTTTTGCCATAAATTGTTCGACCCTTTCCTTGCTCCCTTCGGTAGTGATCATTACAGCGGGGATTGAATTGAGGTCATCGTGTTTATTCATTTCTTCCACAAGCTCCAGGCCGTTCATATCGGGCATATTGTAATCTATCAGAGCCAGATCGATCCATTCGTGGTTTAATACTTCCATTGCTTCAAGCCCATTAATAGCTTCGAAAAATTGCCCCACATTAAACCCGGATGCTTTGACGATTTTTTTAATAACCGCACGCATGGGAGTGGAATCATCTACGATTAAAATATTGTAAGCCATTTTTTATCTCCAATTTTAGCTCATTTTAGGCATTTAAATATAGGCATTTGACCTTAGATATTCATCATTGCTTCAAGCTGTTTTACCTTTTCGACAAAACCGGCAATGATTTTCTGAAACTCGCTTTCTGTAAGTTCCAAACTCTCCACCACTTCCCGGTGAAACCTGTAAGCCAGACCATCGGATCCCACACCTATCCCCATCATCATGCAGATCGTGTCTGCCATATAGACAATTGCAGATTCAAACTCACTAATTGAGGCTTCCTGTGGCCGGTGATGGTGTCTAATAATTTCAACCATTTTTGGGCTGAACTTCCAGTTCTCGGCAACCATTCCGCCCAGTTCCGCATGATCGATTCCAATCACTTCCTTTTCAGCCTCTCTGAAAGTAAAGTTTTGTTTCGTTACCAGGGCGTTGATTTTATCAAAAGAGTCCTTTACATACTGATTCAAAATCACTTTGCCGATATCCTTTAATAGTGCGGCTGTAAATATCAGGTGAGTTTCCTTTACCCCTTTTTTCTCGGCAAGTTCACGGGCAAGTATGGCAGAAGAAACCGAATATTTCCAGAGCTCACCCGCTTCAAGATCGTACCCCTCTTGTGCCGTTTGTAAGTTTTCACCACTGGCCGACAATAGAACAAGATCGACCACCTGGGCCATACCCAGATACACAATGGCCTGATGCACGGAATCGACCTTTTCCGGCAGACCGAAATATGCAGAATTGACCACCTTTAATAAATTGGCGGTTACGGCCGTGTCATAAATAATGACTTTAGAAAGATCATACATGGAACTTTTAGGATCTTCGGCGATAGACATTACCTTGCTTGCTACCTGGGGAATCGGTGTTAAGTGATCTATTTTTTTTATGATGGATTTTATATCGCTCATATCTTTCTTTCTCCCTTGCCGGAAACCTTTATCCATGTATCCCCGTTATTGACCGCTATCTTGATGGTTCGATTGACCGTACCCCCAATATCCTTGTAATCGATGATCACATTGTTTTTGTGAAACATTTTCCGGACGGCAATATCATTCCTTTTGCCGATATTAAACAATCCTTTCTGGTCCAGAACCTGTGATCCTCCAACCACAATAACTTTCATTCTCTGTTTTTTAGCACCTAACTTATAGGCGGCCTTGAAAAGGGCAGGGATGCCGGTATCGGCAAACATATACGGGTTCTTTCTGGCTTTTTCCTTATCCAGACTCGATTCCGGGAGCATATAGTGAAGCAACCCCCCTACCCGTGCCACTGAATCATAAATTGCAACACCGATACATGATCCAAGAGAATAGGTGACGAGGGTTGCTTTTATATCGTTTGTGACTTTCATATCTGAAACGCCTACTATCAGGTTCATAGCTTCATCCTATATGTTTAAATGCCTAAAATGATCTAAAATGCCTAAAGTTGAAATGCTTAAAATTTATTATCTTTTCTTCCCGATAGATGTAAATATGGCAAGCAATTCGCTGCATTCATCGTATTCAGGTTTAATCTTAGCCCATGTTAACCAGCCTATTTCTACGATTACTTCCAACCAGTATTGAGTTTCACTGGCCTCACTTTCACAAATCTTGATTTTGTTCTTAAAATCAGCCCGACTTCTTGATCGGTTTGCTTCACGGTAATTAGCACCGACAGAAGTTCCACATTTTGTAATCTGATTCCTTATAACTAAACCCTCCGGAGTGCCGGGTAATGTCGTTGATAAACGGATTATTTGCACTGCGAATTTTCGAGTACGCTTTTCAAGATTTTTAGCAAATTCTTTACGATCCATCTTTAGCTTCATTTTAGGCATTTTAGCTCATTTTAGGCATTTTAATTTTCAACCCCCATCATTAGATCCCATATTCCGGCCATATCGAATATGAGGCCCACTCTGCCGTCTCCCATTATTGCACCGCCGGCGATTCCTTTTGTATCTTTTAGGGTTTCACCCAGGCTTTTAATTACAACTTCTTCTTTACCCAGCAATTCGTCCAAAAACAGGCACATCTGGCGGCCTTCGTATTCCACAACAACAACTAAACCTTCCCAGGGGTTGAATGAATCACTTTTTATATTAAATATCTGATCAAGACGGATAAGGGGAATAAGCTTTCCCCTTGACAAAATCATTTCTCCTTTCCGCTCAACCGTGGAATACTGTTCTTTGGCCGGCCTTAATGATTCCAGAATTGAAAGGGCCGGAATAATGAATCTTTCCTTTCCGACCCTGACCACCATTCCTTCTATGATGGCAAGCGTTAACGGGAGACTGATTATAAAGGTTGAGCCCTGGCCGGGCCTGGAGTTGATCTCAACCTTACCCCTTAGCTTTTCAATGGCTTTTTTGACCACATCCATGCCCACGCCCCGACCGGAAACATCGGTTACTTGTTTGGCCGTGGAAAAACCGGGTTGAAATATCAGGTTGTAAATTTCAGATTCGGAGAGTTTGCTCTCATCGGTTATGAGATTGTTTGCTTTGGCTTTTTCTATGATTCTCTCCTTATCAAGACCCTGGCCGTCATCTGAAATTTCGACAACAATTTTTCCTGCCTGGTGATAGGCTATAAGATGGATTTTACCGCTTTTATTTTTACCTGCTTTTTTTCTTTCTTCAGGTGTCCCAATACCATGATCCACGGAGTTACGGATCATGTGAACCATGGGTTCGTACAATTCATCAACGACATTCCGGTCGATTTCAGTATCTTCCCCGGACATTTCCAGTTTTACTTGTTTGCCGGAATTTTTGGCCAGGTCCCTGACCAGTCTTACCATTTTCTGAAACGTGCTTTTAATCGGAACCATGCGCATGGACATGGCCGTGGTCTGAAGACCGGAGGTGATCTGATTCAATTGACCCAGGTTGTGCATTAGTTTTTGATCCCGGGCTGCAAGAATCACCGGGTTCTGCCGGAGCATGCTTTGAGCAATAACCAGCTCTCCCGTCAAATCTACCAGGTTGTCCAGCTTTTTTGTGTCAACCTTAACCTGAAGGTCCATATGCCGCATCCCGGTCTTTTTTTGATCCCTGAGGGCGCCGACTACGGCTTTGGATCCCACACTTTTGTCTTCCACAAGGATCTGCCCGATCTTTTTCCCCGGCTCTTGTTTTTGTCTTTCAAGCCCTTCTTCAAGTTCTTTCGGAGTGATTTCGCCTTTTTGAATCATGATTTCGCCAACCGGTTTATTACCGATCTGATCTGCTTTTTCCTGAATCTCATCAATCCGATTAACAAGAGGAGTAATGTCTAAACCGATATCCAGAGAAACACCGTTTTCCAATCCGTTCTGAACACCTACGATCAGTTTTTTTAGTGCATCTACCGATTCAAGGATAATATCGATAACCGTTGCTTGTATCCCGATCTCGCCGCTTCTGGCCTTGTCCAGAAGATTTTCAGCACGGTGGGCCAGCATATTTATCCTTTCTAAATTGAGAAAAGCAGAAACGCCTTTAATGGTATGAAAAGACCTGAAAATTGCATTTATGCTATCAAGATCACCAGGGTCCTGTTCAAGATCCATTAAGCTGACCTCAACGGTCCCTAAGCTTTCCAGGGCCTCCATTACAAAATCCGAAAGTATTTCCCGGTCTTCTGTGCTCAAGTCTTGATCCTGAGGTTTTATGTCCTCCTTTATCTCTTTTTTATCGTCAGGTTGTGCATAGCTTTCATCTTCCTTGGTACTTTCAGTCTCTGTATCACTTTCAACCTCTGTCTGATCATTTAGCGGTTCTTTTGTTTCCTCTCCGGAATCGGACTGCTTAAACCCCAGTTCATTTAGTAAATCAGATATATCATCAGTATACTGTTCATCGTTGCAGATACAACGGTGAATGGAACTCAGATGGTCAAGTCCCTGTTCAAACGGCTCAAAATTATCGGTTTCTCCTAAGACTGCTTTTTCAAGATATATCTTAAGACCGGCTATTAAATCTGAAAAATCAGGCCGGCCGATTTTTTCGGCATCCTTTTCCATATCACAAAGAAGATTTAAAATTTTCCCCATGGCAGGAATGTCTTTCTCTTCCATTGTCACGACTTCCAGGGAGATAGCTTCGATTTTTTCTTTAGCTTTATCAATCAGATCAGACATTGTGCTATGTCCCCCCTACAAAACATTTATCTTTTTAAATGCCTAAAATGCCTAAAATGACCTGCCCGCCAGTGCCTATCTGCTCGTAACCCTCCAGCCGTCCTAAGTAATGAGACGGAGGATGAAAAACGCCGTTACTCATAGGTGGCTATGGCAGGCGGGTCTAAAATTTACCCTGTGAAATTCCGCAGGACTATTTCTCTGGGGTGGTTAAAAATTTCGTGTTGACTCGGGGCATCCATGCCCCTCGCCCTTCCGGGCAGCTTGATAGCTGTCCAAATCTGCTATCCTGCAGATTTGCCCTTGATCTTAACAAAAAATCCTAGTTTTCGTTCAGGCACTAGTTAATTACGCAGCCTTTTCAAGAACGGATATCTCCTTACTGTTTAGCACCCGATCTATATCGAGCAGAATCTTAACACCCCCTTCCATCTTGGCCATGCCGAGGATGTAGCTGGTATCCAGCTTTGTTCCGAATGTGGGTGTGTTTTCGATGTCTTCTCCCTTAATGTTCAACACCTCGGAAACCGAATCAACTACGATACCGATCTGAACGGTCCCGACGGTTCCGTCGATTTCCACCACAATAATACAGGTGCGCTCCGTGTAATCGATAGATTCCATCCCAAACCTGAGCCTCAAATCGATTACCGGTATCACCTTGCCCCGGAGGTTGATGACTCCTTTTACGAACTTCGGCGTCTGAGGAACCGTTGTGACCGGCATCATTCCGATGATCTCCTTGATCTTCAAAATACCGATACCGTATTCCTCGTCCGCCAGGGTAAAGGTCAGATATTTTCCCTCCCTTTCTTCCATTACCTTTACTGCTTGGTCCATTATATCTGTTGACGCTTCCATAGATTCCTTCCTTTCTACAAACTTTAAATTTAAAACTAAATATTTGCAAAGTCATCATCCATTGGGATAACTTGCTCAGGATTAATCTCCCTTGAATTGTCAACGACTACTTCTTTTCTAACCGGAGCAGCAAGGGCTTTACTTGTTACGGTTTTTGGAGCTTTAACTCGGGTATTAGCGAGCTTGGCTTGACCCTTTGCGCTGCCGCCGACAAGCGCGATAAGATCTTGAACAAAGCCCCTCATCTGTTCGGCCTGGGCGTTCATCTCCTCAGAGGCAGAAGCAGATTCTTCAGCATTGGCCGAATTCTGTTGGACGATCTTGTCCATTTCTGTTACCGCTGAGTTAACCTGACCGATTCCCTGGGCCTGTTCATTGGAGGCGGCCGCGATTTCTCCTACAAGCTCACCCACCTTGGCAGAGCTTTCAGCCACTTGAGTGAAAGCGTCATTGGTCGTGGCCACTAAATTTCCACCGTCTTTAACCTTTTTTACCGTTCCTTCGATTAGCTCAGCCGTGTTTTTAGCTGCATCTGCAGCTCGCATGGCAAGGTTTCTCACCTCATCGGCCACAACCGCAAATCCGGCTCCGGCCTCGCCGGCCCGGGCAGCCTCGACCGCGGCATTCAATGCCAGAAGGTTGGTCTGGAAAGCAATCTCATCAATGGTCTTGATGATCTTGGAGGTCTCTTGGCTTGCCTTGGAAATTTCCTCCATGGAAACGGTTAAATCAGACATGGAATTGTTGGCCTTTGAAACGATCTGGTTGGCCTCTTTCATAAGATTATCCGCCTGGTTGGCATTGTCGGCATTCTGTTTGGTCATGGAGGACATTTCCTCCAATGACGAGGATGTTTCCTCTATGGAAGCAGCCTGTTCGCTGGCACCTTCAGACAACTGCTGGCTGGAAGAGGCCACTTGAGCCGATCCGGAGGCGACCTGCTCGGAGCCATTGGTAAGGCCTTCTATTGCGCGATTGAGAGGTTTGGCAATCAGCCCGACGATAAAAAGACCGATCAGAATAATTACAATGCCTCCGCCACTGCCAATACCAACAGAGGTCCAGAGGATTCCCTGAATGTCGGACATAATGTCGCTTTCAGGGACAAAACCAATGAAACACAGATCAGAGCCGGTTCGATTTTTTACATTCCCTCCGAAAAGACCGGCAGTGTTTTGAACAGGAGCAAAGGTTACATAATCAGTGTTTTTTCCGATATCGAATTTCCGAACTTCTCCACCCCTGGATTGATTTAACCAGGATTTAAATAAATCTGATGTTTCCAGATTTTCCCCGATCATTTCTTGCTTTGAATGGCTAAGCACCATGTTGGAAACTGTATCCAGGATTGTCACCTCAGCGTTGTCGAACCCGTTTGTTTTCATCTCATCAAAAACAGAACCTGTCATATCTTGGAGGTTGGACCAGTCTATGTAAGATAGGAAGAGGCCATTTGGGTTGCCTTCAGAATCCTTGGTTTTGAAACTAAAGAGGAATGTAGAGGCAGATTTTTGTCCGAGCTGTTTCATAAAATCATTTTCCACAAACGTGGCGCTCCGGACGGTCTTATTCATAAGGTCGGATGCCTCTTTTACTCTTTGGCCCTGAAAAGCACCGGAGCCCACACCCTTTATATGTTCTCCCACTGCCGACTGAAAAACCTTTCCTTCCTTGTCTGCCAGCATGATCAGACTGAATCCCTTCTGACCTTTGAGCAGTGATCTGAAATGGCTTTGCAACTCCTCAGTCGTCTGAAACTCGAGGGCCATTCCAAACACATCCTCTTTGGTCCAGTCAAAAAATACGGCTTCCTGGGCTTTTATGAATCTGTTTATCTCCTTGGTTCCGTTTTGGTTTAAGAGTTTCATTATCCGTTCGCTATTTTCCAATGTACTATTACGGGCAGAGGTATAGGAGATTCCCATGATTGCCAGCATCGGTAAAAGCGATAACAACAATCCGAAAAAAATCTTGAAACGCAAGCTACTTTTTAAAAATCGATTAAATATGTTCATTTTAAAACCTCCCTGGTTTGCCACCTTGAGAGAATTATCGAGTAGTCAAGCATGTCAGCAACCTGACTACTCGAATATTGTTGCAAATCTTTGAGACAGTGTTATTCTCCGGGCAGCTTCTCCAATTGTGTGGGTTTACCGGCAGCCTTCCTTACAGCGTTCCATTCTTCACGGGAGCGCACTGCATCTTCACCTGAAGTGCTGCTCAGTATTTCAAAATAGTCGAGCTTGTACTTGTCTTTGAGTACGACGGCTTGAGGATTACACTTTACCGCGTAGACGGTCTGCACCGACTGATGGTCAAAGTCACGCCATACCTGTTTGTCCTTCAAAAGAGTATATTCGTGATTCTCCAGAGCCTTGATCACTGTAGGTGAATCAAAGGAACCGGCCCTTTCAACAGCACTCTTGTATTCGTAAAGTATCGTGTAGGCCGAAGCGCCCGAAGTGCTGGGATAACGACCATATTTAGCCGCAAATTTCTCGACAAATTCTTTTCCACTAGGATAGTCATATTTGTAGGGTACTTTCCAACACCACGGCAGAGCACCGATAACCCCCTCCATTACCTTGGGACCTCCCCCTTCCGCCATGCCGAGGGTAATGTTTGGCACAATTATTTGCATCTTGTTTTTCAATCCCATTGCGGTGGCAAGCCGAACCGCCGTTGACATGTCCTTGCCGAAAAGTACCAATACCAGAACATCAGGCTTTATCATTTTTGCGAAACTCAGGGCTTTTTTGAAATCCTTTTCAGTGGCTACGGGAAACGGGGTCAGCATGCCTTTGTGTTTTGATTTGTCTTCGGTATCGCTGAACTTTCTCACAGAAGCCTCCGTGGTCCAGCCCCAGGTATAGTCAGCGGTAATGTAAAAGAATTTCTTGCCCGCAAAGTTTTCCTTCATATATGATGTGATTGCTTTGGCGCCCATCCAGGCATTGTAACACTCCCGGAAAGTGTGCCGTCGCCCTTCCTTGCCTGTAGTGGCTGTAGAATACGTGAGGGTTCCGAAAAAGGGAACCCCTTTGGCCTGGCACACCTTGCCCGCCGCTACTGCAACGCTGCTGGCAGACCCGCCAAGGACCATCTTAACTCCTTCATTGTCGATTAACTCGGTGACATTGGCGGTGCTCAAATCTGCTTTGGACTGGGAGTCACGCCATGCAATCTCTACCTTCTTGCCCAGAATACCTCCGGCTGCATTGATTTCAGCTACGGCAAGCTCCGTAGCACGCCATTGGTCCAGACCCTGAACCGAATATGGTCCGGTTTTGGGGTAGTTCAAGCCAATTTTCACCGCGTCCGCTTTGGCAAAAGGAACGGGCAAAAGGCCGAACAGAAACGTTCCGGTAACCAGCAAAGTCAAAAAGATTTGACTCAATTTTGGTAAAATAGATTTGTTCATGATCTTTCTCCTTTCTGTGTTCAAAAATGTTTTTGTTAGAAAAAAAATATCAAACTATGTAATTTTAAGTTTTTTATACCGTTTTTTCTAAAGTGTCTTTTTCTTCAGCACTTAGAGCCCGGTCAATATCTAGCAGAATTTTAACACCCCCTTTCATCTTGGCCATGCCGAGGATATAGTTGGTATTCAGCATGAAATTCCTGCCGGAAGCAGGAATTTTTTATCGACGTCATTTTTATCTTCCCTGCTGTGTACCACCCGTCAAGTCGATCCGGCAGTGCGTAGTGGGTAACTCCATCAGATCGTACCGGGGTAAGCCCGGAAGATGGTACCGGAGTGAAATTCCGTAAGGATCATTTAAGCCTTGACCTCTGACCACTGTTTTTTGATCTTTGATATTGGTCACTTGTATCCCTCCAACGGGATTTGAGACTAATCTTTTTGCCTTTTATGCATTATATATGCCAGATAGTGATGATTTTTGAGGAAAGGTCCTCCATTACAATTATAACGGCAGGACTCAGCTTATACTAAATAAAATGGTAGTCAGGCTTTTGGAGGTTGGCTTAGGGAGTATGGGAAAATTCAAAAGGGAAATTAACCGTCAAGTTATTGACGTGCCTGCACAAAAAATTGACGATTAACGGGGAGTGGACTTGATAATTTCTGCCTGCGTTGCTGCGAGTCTTTCTTCACTTGATGGACTCGTAAAAAGTCAAAATCCGACGGCAAAGTAAAAAGATCCAAATTCAAGGCGCGCAAATTCTGAGGAACGAAGCGTACATATATTATGCTGCAGTGACGAAGGATGCAGTGCAACGCAGAAGTTGGACTTTTTACGAAACCGTCTCACTTGGTTGGTATCACAAACTATTTACCTCTCCTGCGATTTTTTCAACAGATTCTTGTACTTCATTCTTGATCCTGCTTACATCTTCCTTGTGAAGACCCAGAAATTCCATAGCCCCCTTTTCTATCTGATATAGCATACTATCGATACCAGTTCCAAAGCCGTTCATCATGGCTATGCAATCTGCCATGTGAAGTATGTAAGCTAATTCATTGCCTTGCGATTTTGATGGATAATGATGAAATT
>CAZBOB010000025.1:0-43550 GCA_964492995.1 uncultured Desulfobacteraceae bacterium
TTTTTTAAGTTTACCCATATAAAGCTAAATGCCGTAACTTTTGAACGTTACTAATATATTAGTCATGGAGGAATTTTATGGATTCAAGACCGCACAGGAAATTGGATGTCTGGAAAAAGTCAATGGATTTCGTAAAGCATGTGTATCAAGCCACAGAAACATTTCCAAAGTCTGAAATATATGGCCTCAGTTCTCAGATGCGTAGAGCTGCCGTCTCTATCCCAAGTAATTTAGCAGAAGGTGCTGCTCGAAAAGGAAAAAAAGAATTTAGTCAATATCTGAATATAGCTCAAGGCTCAATCAGTGAGATAGACACACAAATAGAGTTGTCTTGTATTCTGAACTTTATAGAAAAAAATTTATATAACGACCTTATGGATGAACTAAACACAATTTCGAAAATGTTATTCGGTCTCTCAAGATCACTGAAATGACCGTTTTTTCACCTTTCACTTTTCACTTTTAACTTTTCACTTTTCACCTTTCACTTTTCACCTTTCACTTTTCACCTTTCACTTTTCACTTTTCACCTTTCACCTTTCACTTTTCACTTTTCACCCCCACCCCTTAATACAAAAGTATTACACTCCACAAAAATATACTACTTTAGTATTACATTTTTCCTTATCATATTTAATACTAAATTCTGACACAATTTCATACTTTCTACCGATTGATTTTCTTGACACGATAATATATTTAATAATTTTCGTTCATAATTTGATCAACGTTCAAAGCTTTTTCAACAAAACTGAACCCTGCTTGCCCAGTTAAATTTTTCGCAGAAAAGGAGCGCAGCGAATTTAACCGGGGAACCCTGAACCCAGAACCTTTGATAGTAAAAGGTAAAACGTGAAAGGTAAAAAGTTAAGGCAATTCGTATATCAGTCATGAGGAATGTTATTCGGTCTCTCAAGGTCACTACAGTGAGAGGTAAAACGTAAAAGGTCACTGAACTAACCGTTTTTTCCACCTTTCACTTTTAACCTTTAACTTTTTACGGAACTATCACTTTTAACTTTTCACATTTTATCCCTTGAACCCTGCTTGCCTAGTTAAATTTTTCGCAGAAAAGGAGCGCAGCGAATTTAACCGGGGAACCCGGAACCAAAGAAAGATTTTCCCAATGAAAGAGCGACGGCGATACCAAAGATTTCCGCTAACACTCACCGCAAGACTGGAAACCATAACATCTCACAAAAAAAAAGTGTTTGATTTTGAAACCCGGGACATATCTGCTTCCGGCGCATTCATATATAACAAAGAGTTCTTTCCCGAAGGCACGCGGTTTAAACTAAACCTGACGGTTCCCAGCGAAAGGATTAAAGAACTGACAGGTGCCAAGAGCCTGATAGAGAGCGAAGGAAAGGTGGTACGATCCACGCCCACAGGTATGGCGATTCATTTTGACAGAAAATGCCAGATTTTAAGCTTAAAGGGTATATAACATAACAAAAAAATATTACATAAATAGTATAGAAATTTCCTTTTAAAAAAGCGGCACAGCCGCGTTTCATAAAATCGCGAAGTGATTTTATTCTGCAAAGGAGGGCAAGACGATATGATGCGAAGAATAATAGTTGTTGTTCTGTTTCCCATGATGCTTTTCATCTTACCTTTGAGCACTTCCCATGCAGATAATGCAGAGGTTTTACCCAAAGGTATTTCCAGGGCAAGCATAAACTCTACATTTTTCTTCCCCATTGATGAAAGATTCGATGATGACGGTCATACGGAAGATATTGCGGCAGATTATAATGCTGTCTTGAATAGTATTGTATTTCCTGCATTAGCCCTATTGGAAACGCCTCTATCAGCACCTCCATTTGGCGGGCTTCCAGCAGGTACTGCAAATGTTGGCAGCAGCGTTGTTGACTTTGAATTGGATATCTATGGTTTTGAGTTCTGTTATCAATATGGCCTTACCGATCGTCTGTCAATTGGAATAAAGGTCCCCTACTTGTATCAAAAGAATGATGTCGACTCCAGACTGGATACAAACAATGCCAATGTGGGAAAGAGTGCTCTGGCAAACAGTCTCGTGCGTTTGGACGCTCCCCTTCCGGATGTTCAGCCACTGACCAAACAGGATATTCTTGACCTTTTGGGTAAAGGTCTGGATATCAACGGTGACGGAACCGTAGAAATCCTGGGGTACCAATTTAAAGATTTTGATAACTGGTCTGACAGTGGTGTCGGGGATATTGAATTAGGGTTCAGATACCAGTATCTGAAAACAAAAGATTGGCGCCTGGCATTTACAGGAGGCGTGAGGTTCCCTACGGGAGAAGTGGACGACGAGGATGATCTGGTGGACAGAGGGTTTGGCGATGGAGCATACGCCTGTCTATTTCGTCTCAACAATGACTACATCGGCATAAAGAATCTGGTGCTCAATGCCACTTTTAGATACGATCTCATTTTGCCTGAAAGGGAAAAACTGAGGGTTATAGAAGATGCAAATCATCCGATTACCACTAATAAAGAAAAAGTTGACAGAGACCTTGGCGACATTGTCGATTTGGAGGTCTCGGCAACATATCAGTTCTTAAAGGAGTTGTCCGGCTCCATACTCTATGATTACCGGTTTAAATTCGAGGACGATGTTTCAGGGAATATGGGATATATGTACTCCGGACTTGAGGACGAGACCAGGACTTCGCAACATGTTATAAAATTCGGACTGGCATACAATACGATCTCTTTGTACAAAGAAAAAAAATTCCCCTTGCCCATTACCGCCGGCATTTCATACAGGTATAAATTTGCCGGCAGAAATAACGCTTTAAAATCAGAATACATGGGCTTAGACCTGGCAGTTTATTTTTAAAGAGATGCCGGCGCCGGTTGATTGCCGGGTTTTCGTAATTTCACGGATAAAAACTTAAGGGCTTCGATCCAAATGGAACACAGATTATCAAGAAAATTAAGAAATAATAATATCATCTGTGTATATCTGCTGAAATCTGTGTCCTATTTAACTTGATTAAACAGAGCAGATCGATTTATGCGTTTTTGTTTCGCAGGTTAGGCTTTTTTCACCCCCGGAATGATGTCCGGATGAAAATATAGGGGGCTTCAAAATGGATAAAATAATACATCAATACCTAACCAGGGAAAGGCTCAAGACAATCCCGCTGAAAACTCTGGGAGTCAATTTAGTAGTTCTTATCTTCATCATGGGACTTTACGCATGCGGCGCTGGCAAGTCCATTTCGGGCCATTTGAAGTCCAAGAGATTGGCAGAGAATCTTTGCCCGGATAACAAGTCCTCAATTACTCATGTTGAATCGAGCCCTGATCATAAGGTGAAAAAAGCTGACAGGCAGGCCATTATCCAAAAAGCCATGAAGCTCCGGATGCCCTTCATAGCAAATGAAGGGCAGATGAACAAAGAGGTGAGCTTTTACGCCAAAACCTTTGGGGGAACCGCTTATGTGACCCAAAAAGGGGAAATGGTCTATTCATTTTCCGGGGTCGACCCAAAGGATAAGGCAACAGACAGCGCTTCAACGCCTGAAAAAATCAAAGGCGTGACCCTGAAAGAAACCCTGGTTGGCGCATCCGTTACAAGCCCTCAAGGTGACGACCGGGCACAAACAAAGGTCAATTATTTTATCGGTAATGACAAAAGCAAGTGGAAAACAAATATCCCTACCTACAATTCAGTAAATCTTGGGGAAATCTACAAAGGAATTGATCTTTCCTTGAAGGCATACGGTAAAACCGTAGAAAAGGTTTTTACTGTTCATCCCGGTGCTGATCCCAAAAACATCAAGCTGAAAATGGAAGGAGCAAAATCTCTCGCGATCAATGACAAAGGTGAGCTGGAATTGGAGACAGACCATGGTCAAGTGAGATTCAGCAAACCCCTTGCCTACCAAGAGAAAGATGGAAAACGAGTAAACGTCCAGGTGGCCTATCATCTAGAAAATAATACATACGGATTTAGAGCAAGTGATTATGACACGTCCCGTCCCGTTATCATAGACCCTGTTCTTAGGTACTCCACCTACCTGGGCGGCAATGACAACGACAGGGGCGATGACATTACTGTGGACGCCGATGGAAACGCATATGTAACGGGCTATACTCAATCCTCAAATTTCCCCGGCAACTTCATCCCAGGTGGATCTGGGGGAGGTTTGGATGTTTTCGTAACCAAGATTGATTCTACGGGAACCCATTTGTACACCTCTTATTTTGGTGGCGATGATACGGATTGGGGACTTGCCATTGCTGTTGACGACTTGGGCAATGCTTATATAACCGGACAGACTGATTCATCAGATTTTCCGACGTCAAATCCATATCAATCTGAATTTCAGGGTGGGGGCAACGACGGTGACGTATTCATAACAAAGTTAAATCCTGCAGGTGATAACCTTGCCTACTCAACATACCTTGGTGGTTTAGGGAACGAAAATGGAAGAGGCATTGCGGTAGATAGTTTGGGAAATATATTTTTGATTGGCTCTACCGGCTCTTATAATGATGATCCACCCTTCCCAACGATTAATGGATACAAGAGTGACTCGACGGGTCTCGGCAGTACTTATGTCGCTTTTGTGAGCAAGATAGACCCGTCTCAAACAGGGCTTGATCAGCTCATCTACTCAACCTACCTTGGTGGCAATTTGTACGACGAAGGCACAGATATTGCCATAGACGCTACTGGTAGAATCTGTGTGACGGGCAAAACGCAATCAAGTAATTTTCCCACACGAAATAGCTATCAAGCTTCACTGGGAAGCGGTTACCTCGATGCCTTTGTAACAATAATTGATCCGGCTCAAGTTGGAGATTCTTCTCTCATCTATTCCACATTCCTGGGCGGTAGCCATCATGATATAGGGCTGGGCATTGCCGTTGACAGCTTAGGTCAAGTATACGTAACGGGAGCGACCGAATCTAAAAATTTCCCCACTACAGCAAATGCCTTTAAATTAGATGAAGACGGCGAGGGAATTTCTGATGCATTTGTCGCTATCATTGATCCAACTAAAACCGGAGCAAATCAGCTCATCTACTCAACTTACATCGGCGGTACCGACGTTGACGAAGCTGAGGATATCGCCTTAGGTCCTGATGGATATATCAATATTACCGGCAGAACTACCTCAACAGATTTTGATACCGTAAGTCCTATCCACACTCACGCAGGCAACTGGGATGCTTTTGTGACAAAAATTGATCCATCAAAGTCTGGAAATGATCAACTCATATTCTCCACTTACCTTGGTGGCTCACATATAGACCGGAGCTTGGGGATTGATGCCGGCCCTTTCGGTGCCCTCTATCTTACTGGATATACATGGTCAATAAATTTTCCTACGACTTTAAACGCTTCTCAACCCGATTTCGGAGGAGGCTTCAGTGACATATTCGTGGTCAAAATACTTCAGTCTGCTGACAGTGATGGAGACGGTCTTACCGACTATGAAGAAAATGTTTTTGGAACTGATCTATTCCTTTGGGACACTGATGACGACGGTGTGGATGACCTGAATGATGCCTTCCCTCTGGATGACACAGAAACCCTGGATTCAGATGCCATGGCAATCCAGGTGACTGCCAGCACATCAAATCAAGAAAATCCCGTGATTTCCGGGGACTACATCGTTTGGCAGGACAGCAGAAACGATGACCAGTATGACATCTATATGTATGACATCTCCACCGAACAAGAAACTCGGCTTACGTCCGGCACCGCACACCAGATGTATCCAGCCATTTCCGGTGATCGCATCGTATGGCAGGATTTTGGAGACGGATACATACACATGTACGACATCCTCACTGAAACCGAAACTCAAATAACCCAAGGAACAGCTCCTGATATCTCCGGGGATCGCATCGTTTGTCAGAAGAACATAGATGGCAATCTTCAGATCTATATGCATGACCTCTCCACGGGTTTAGAAACTCAAATCACCACGGATAATTCACATCATTATTCTCCCGCTATTGCCGGAGATATCGTTGTTTGGCACGACAACAGGAACGGCAACAACGACATCTATATGTATGACCTCTCCACCGGCATAGAAACTCGGATCACTGATGATTCAACAGATCAACGGTATCCTGACATCTCTAAAAACCACATTGTCTGGGAGGATTGGAGAGATGGAACTCCGGACATCTACATGTATGACATTTCATCAGCAACAGAGTTCCTTATAACCTCCAACGAACCTTCACATGAAGTAAATCCCGCTATCTCTGGGAACCGTATCGTCTGGCAGGGACGCCACCACGCACATCCTTGGAATGAAATCTACATGTATGACATCCCCAGCGGTGTTAAAACTCCCCTGACGGATGATGCAGCAGACCAAGGGCCTCCCGGCATCTTCGGGAACCGCATTGTCTGGTTTTTTACCGATGCCGTCGAATATCGTATCTATCTTTATACCGGCGATGGAATCGGAGACAATTCAGACAACTGCCCGGATGTTTATAACCCTGATCAGTTAGATACTGATACCGATGGTATAGGTAATTACTGCGATCCGGATGCAGATGGTGATACTTTAAATAATGATGTTGATCCGGATGACGATAATGATGGCCTCAATGATAACGATGAAATCGCAGTGGGCTCCGATCCGCTCAACCCAGACAGTGATGATGATGGAATACAAGATGGAGCCGACAACTGCCCCTCAGTTTCAAATCCTGATCAGACGAATAGCGATGGTGACAGCACTGGGGACGCTTGCGACCCCTGCCCCAACGATCGATATGACGACAGTGATGGAGATGGGCACTGCGCGGATATGGACAACTGTCCATTTGTGGCCAATTCAGACCAGACCAACAGCGACAGTGACAGTTTTGGCGATGCTTGTGACGCCTTTCCCTTGGATTCCCTTGAGTGGATGGACAGCGATGAGGATGGTACAGGAGAAAACTCCGACCTCTGCCCCAAGGACCCCAATAATGATATTGATGGTGATGGGTTGTGCGCAGATGTGGATAACTGTCCCTCGATGAGCAATTCTGATCAGACTGACAGTGACAGTGATGGTTTTGGTGATGTTTGTGATGACTTCGATAGTGATCCCTCTGAGTGGGCGGATAGCGATGGGGATGGCATAGGGGATAATGCCGACCTTTGCCCCAACAATATCAATAATGTTGATGCCGATGGTGATGGTATCTGTGACAGTGTGGCAGGTTCTTCCCTTACAGTATCCTGGTACAAAACTTATGGCAATGGCGGCAATGACACAAGGGCATGGGGAGTCGCTGTTGATTCTGATAATAACATTATCGTAACTGGTCAGATCTATGATTATCATGATGACGACAACTATTACGATTATTTAACAATCAAGTATAACCCTGCCGGAAATGTTCTTTGGAGCAGAATTTACGATAGCGGTAATGATGACTTCGCCAGGGATGTTGCCATTGATTCTGAAAACAATATCATTGTTTCAGGCATCGTCGAAGGTCCAACGGCAGGTGCCTATGATAGGAATCATACAGTCATCAAATATGACCCCGACGGCAACGAGATTTGGCCGACTCCCGCAGTTCACAGCTCTATGTCCGGAACTTATTATTCCAGCCATCTGGCAGTGGATTCTGCCAACAATATCATCTCGAGTCGCGTTATTGAGCTTACCAAATACGGACCTGATGGAAAAATCATCTGGGACAAAGATACCAGTGGGTTATGGATAACGGAGTGGGGTCAGTACTTCACTGTAAAAAATGTTGCAGTTGACTCTAAAGATGACATCCTTGTAACCGGAAGAATCTATCTCAACAATGGGCCTAATTGGTATTATGCGACAGCAAAATATAGTGGTATGGATGGTGCACTACTCTGGGCCGTATACGACCCAACTACAGCGTCTACTACCGGGACCGGGACCGGCTATGGCATAGTCGTCGATTCCCAAGATAATGTCATCACCACAGGCCGGTACCCTGATCTGACGTACCGGACGATTAAATATGACTCTAATGGGAATTTTCTCTGGAAAAAGACCTCCACTGCTGGCAGAACTGGTTGGGGGGTTTCGGTTGACTCATCTGATAACATTTTTATGACTGGTCATGGACTAGTCTCATTACAAGATCGTGCTTACTCTATCCAGTACGCTCCGGATGGTACCGTTCTCTGGAACGACGCCTACGATATGAACTCATCTGATCATTATTTCGGCCAGGATATCGCTGTTGATAACGAGGAGAATGTTGTCGTTGCCGGCTATTATAATTCAGACGGAAACAATGATCAATTTCTTACGCTAAAATACTCCCTTGATCAAGATGGTGATGGCATCCTTGATGGCTCTGATAATTGCCCTCTTATCGCCAACCCGCTACAGGAGAACACCGATGGTGATGTGCTGGGTGATGCTTGTGACGCGGATGATGACAATGACGGCCTTACGGATGTAGATGAAGTCGATACTTATGGGACCGATCCGCTGAATCACGACACCGATGGTGACGAGCGCAACGACGGGCGGGAGGTGGCCAAGGGCACTGATCCCACCGATAACGCCGACTACAGTGGCATTCCGGATACGGAATGGTCTGCACTGGTTGCGCTGTACAACAGCACCAATGGCGCCGGGTGGACCAACAATACAAACTGGTTGGATGACAGCGTGAGCGAGTGTACGTGGTTTGGCGTATTTTGTGACATTTCAGAAAATCATGTTACACAAATAGGTCTGAATTCAAATAATCTTGCCGGAACGATTCCTGCATCCATAGGCAGCCTCACCAGTCTAACTCACCTTAGTTTGGGATGGAACCAGCTTACAGGAAATATCCCCGTGGAGCTCAGTGCAGGAGTTGTTCCTGGAGGAAGTCTTAACAATCTTATGTACATTTATCTATGGAGCAACCAGCTTGAAGGAAACATCCCCGTGGAGCTGGGCAGCCTCAACAATCTACAGTACCTTTGGCTAAGCAACAACCAGCTTGAAGGAAACATCCCCGTGGAACTGGGCAACCTCAACAATCTAAAGACCCTTAAACTAAGTAGTAACCAGCTTGAAGGAAACATCCCCGTGCAGCTGGGCAGCCTTAACAATCTGCAGGACCTTCACCTAGATAGCAACCTGCTTGATGGAAACATCCCCGTGGAGCTCAGTGCAGGAGTTGTTCCTGGAGGCAGCCTTAACAATCTAGAGACCCTTATCCTATGGAACAACCAGCTTGAAGGAAACATCCCCGTGCAGCTGGGCAGCCTTAACAATCTACAGGACCTTAATCTAGGTAGCAACCAGCTTGAAGGAAACATCCCCGTGGAACTTGGCAGCCTTAACAACCTACAGAACCTTCACCTATATAACAACCAGCTTGAAGGAAACATCCCTGTGGAACTTGGCAGCCTCAACAATCTACAATCCCTTAGTCTATACAACAACCAGCTTGAAGGAAACATCCCTGTGGAACTGGGCAGCCTCAACAATCTTGTTGTCCTTGGACTGAACTCCAACCAGCTTACAGGAAACATCCCTGTGGAACTGGGCAACCTTACCAGCCTTACCTCACTTAGACTGGGCTCCAACCAGCTATCCGGTCTGATTCCTAATCAATTGACAAATTTAATAAACTTGACAGATGGCGCCAGCAATTTCAGATACAATGCCCTTCACAGACCAGATCCCGATCCTGATGGAGTAACCGCCTTTTTGAACCAGAAGCAAGGCGGAGGAGATTGGAAAAGCACCCAGACCATTGCCCCTGCAAATCTGGCTGTGGGTACGATCACGGATACATCCGTTCCGTTGACCTGGACGCCAATCACATACACCGCCGATGACGGTGGGTATGAGGTCTATTACTCAGATTCACAAGGTGGACCTTACATTCAATTCAACGGTAGGACGGCCGACAAATCGTCCACAACCAGCACCGTTACGGGATTAACCCCTGGAACCGACTATTATTTCGTTGTTCAAACGGTAACGGATCCCCACCCAAACAACCAAAATACGGTCCAAAGTGGATATACGATCGAGGTTCCCGCCACCACTACCGGCACGGCCCCAGACGACGACGACGACGGCATGCCCAACGATTGGGAAACCGCGAACGGCCTGGATCCCAATAATGATTCCGATGCAGGCCAGGATCCTGATACCGACGGTCTGTCGAATCTGGAAGAATACCAGAACAACACCGATCCCAACACCCCCGATACTGACGGTGACGGGCGCAATGACGGACGGGAAGTGGCCAAAGGCACCGATCCCAACGTTGACACCGACTACAGCGGCATTCCGGACACGGAATGGTCTGCGCTGGTTGCACTGTACAACAGCACCAATGACGGCGCCGGATGGACCAACGATACAAACTGGTTGGATGACAGCGTGATCGAGTGTACATGGTTCGGCGTTTCTTGTGACATTCCAGAAAATCATGTCACAGAAATAAATCTGGATTCGAATAACCTTGCCGGAACAATTCCGGCGGATCTGAACGCACTCATCAGTCTTGTGTACCTTAATCTGCAAAGCAATCAGCTAACGGGAACCATTCCCGCGCAGCTCGGCAGCCTCAATAGTCTTCAGTACCTTCATCTAAGCTATAACCAGCTTGAAGGAAACATCCCCGTGGAGCTGGGCAGCCTCAACGATCTACTGTTCCTTTATCTGGACAGCAACCAACTTACAGGAAGCATCCCCGCGCAGCTGGGCAGCCTTAACAATCTTCAGCGCCTTTTTCTGGAAAACAACCGGCTTGAAGGAAACATCCCCGTGGACCTGGGCAGCCTCAATAATCTTCAGCACCTTTATCTCTACAACAACCAACTTACAGGAAACATTCCCTCGCAGCTCGGCAGCCTCAACAATCTTCAGCGCCTTTTTCTAAACGGCAACCAGCTATCGGGACCCATCCCTGGTTCGCTCATAAATCTTGCAAGCCTAGTAAATAATAATAACGATTTCCGCTGGAATGCCCTTTATACTGATGACGACACTTTGCGGACCTTCCTCAATAGCAAACAACTAGGTGGAGATTGGAAAAGCACTCAGACCATCGCCCCTGCCGATCTGTCTGTGGATACAGGCAATATCACGGATACATCTGTGAAGTTGACCTGGACGCCAATCACGTACACCGGCGATGGCGGTGGGTATGAGGTCTATTACTCGGAATCGTCAGGTGGGCCCTACGACCTGTTCGAGACCACGGTTGGCAAATCGGCCACAACCAGCACCGTTACGGGATTAACCCCTGGAACCGACTATTATTTCGTTGTTCAAACGGTAACGGGTCCCCACGCCAACAACCAGAACACCGTCCAAAGCGGATATACCTCAGAGGTTTTCGCCACCACTACCGGCACAGCCTCTGACATAGATGGAGACGGCATGCCCAACGATTGGGAAACTGCGCACGGCCTGGATCCCAATGATGATTCCGATGCAAGCCTTGATCCGGATACCGATGGTCTGTCGAATCTGGAAGAATATCAAAATAACACCGACCCCAACAACCCCGACACCGACGGTGATTCAGTCAATGACGGAGTCGATGTCTTTCCCCTCGATCCCACAGAATGGGCAGATAATGACCTGGATGGCATAGGGAATAATGCCGATACCGATGATGACAATGATGGCGTCCTAGACGTCAATGACAATTGTCCCATGATTGCCAATGCTGACCAAGCTGACACCGACGGTGATGGCTTGGGCGATGCATGTGATCCGGATCCGTCTTTTAACTTCGTTTCTGACGGTATCATAGAGTCTGGAGACCTATCTTATGATGGAATGGATATCGTGGTGGGTGATGGCACGAATCCCATGACCCTTACCATTAATGGTGCTCACACTTTCTCGAGCTTAACGATTAAAGCCGGCGCCATTGTCACCCATAGCCCGGCGGATGCTATAAGCACCTATTCCATGGAACTCACCATTACGGGCGATCTGGCCATTGAATCTGGTGGGCACATTAATTTGGACGGCTGCGGTTATCCAGCGGGTCAAGGGCCTGGGGCAACTGCTGGTAATGCAGGCGGCAGTTATGGCGGAAGGGGTGGAGGCGATTCGGGACCAACGTACGGTTCTGCTTTTGCTCCAACTGATTTAGGTAGTGGTGGTAATGGATCACTGGGAGAAGTAGGAGCTGGTGGGGGGGCAATTAGACTTATCGTTTCGGGAACCTTATCTGCTAATGGTCTAGTCAGTGCAAATGGAGGGGATGCGTCTGCTGGCTGTGGTAGCAGAGGAGGAGGCAGTGGTGGAAGCATCTATATGACTGCTAACCATTTAACTGGCACAGGATCTTTTACCGCTGAGGGTGGAGATGGAGATGACGACAATTGCGGAGGGATAGGTGGTGCTGGTGGTGGTGGAAGAATAGCCATCTACTATCAAGATTCGACAGGCTTCACTGGCACCGCCCAAACCAAAGGTGGAATCAGAGGCCATGATGGTGAAGATGGGACGGTAGCATTCATTGACAATTTAAACAACATCCTCTATGCAGGTCAGTCGTCCAGATTCCAGGAAAATGATGGTCCATTTAACTTCGATCAGGTTGTACTGAGCAATTCAAAGGTAACTACGGAAGGCAATATCAATTTAACTGCTAATGAGTTGATTATAAAGGATAATTCAGAGTTTATATTGGGTGGCGATACCACAGCCGTTACGGTCGGCAGCCTAACCATAAACAACTCTTCCCTCTTAGCCTTGGTTGACTCTTCTACGGTTACAGTCAATAACTCGTTTGATCTTGACAGCTCTTCTTCTTTTACCACTACCGGTTCTCAGACCATTACTGCTCCATCTTTAAATATAAGAGGAGGCTCTACGATTACATGGGGGTCGGGAAGTTACAGTCATACTGATGTTTTGATAACCGAGAATTCAACTTTGATTTTCGATGGTGCCGTTACTCTTACATGCACCAATCTTACTATTGACTCTGGCTCTTCCATATCTGCGGACGGCTGCGGTTATCCAGCGGGTCAAGGGCCTGGGGCAGGTGCTGGTAATGCAGGCGGCAGTTATGGCGGAAGAGGTGGAATCGATTCGGGACCAACGTACGGTTCTGCTTTTGCTCCAACTGATTTAGGTAGTGGTGGTAATGGATCACTGGGAGAAGTAGGAGCTGGTGGGGGGGCAATTAGACTTATCGTTTCGGGAACCTTATCTGCTAATGGTCTAGTCAGTGCAAATGGAGGGGATGCGTCTGCTGGCTGTGGTAGCAGAGGAGGAGGCAGTGGTGGAAGCATCTATATGACTGCTAACCATTTAACTGGCGCAGGATCTTTTACCGCTGATGGTGGAGATGGAGATGATGACGTTTGCGGAGGGATGGGTGGTGATGGAGGTGGTGGAAGAATAGCCATCTACTATCAAGATTCGACGGGCTTCACCGGCACCGCCCAAACCAAAGCTGGAATCAAAGGATATGAGGGTGAAGATGGGACAGTAGCATTCATTGACAATTCAAACAATATCCTCTATGCAGGTCAGTCCTTCAGATTCCAGGAAAATGATGGTCCATTTAACTTCGATCAGGTTGTGCTAAGTAATTCAAAAGTAACTACGGAAGGTAATATCAATTTAACTGCTAATGACTTGATTATACAGGATAATTCAGAGTTTATATTGGGCGGCGATACCACAGCCGTTACGGTCGACAGCCTATCCATAAACAACTCTTCCCTCTTAGCCTTGGTTGATTCTTCTGCGCTTACAGTCAATAACTCGTTTGATCTTGACACCTCTTCTTCTTTTACCACTACCGGTTCTCAGACCATTACTGTTCCATCTCTAAATATAAGAGGAGGCTCTACGATTACATGGGGGCCGGGAAGTTACAGTCATCCTGATGTTTTGATAACCGAGAATTCAACTTTGATTTTCGATGGTGCCGTTAGTCTTACATGCACCAATCTTACCATTGACTCTGGCTCTTCCATATCTGCGGACGGCCGCGGTTATCCAGCGGGTCAAGGACCTGGGGCAGGTGATGGTGGTGCAGGCGGCAGTTATGGCGGAAGAGGTGGAATCGATTCGGGACCAACGTACGGTTCTGCTTTTGCTCCAACTGATTTAGGTAGTGGTGGTAATGGATCACTGGGAGAAGTAGGAGCTGGTGGGGGGGCAATTAGACTTATCGTTTCGGGAACCTTATCTGCTAATGGTCTAGTCAGTGCAAATGGAGGGGATGCGTCTGCTGGCTGTGGTAGCAGAGGAGGAGGCAGTGGTGGAAGCATCTATATGACTGCTAACCATTTAACTGGCGCAGGATCTTTTACCGCTGATGGTGGAGATGGAGATGATGACGTTTGCGGAGGGATGGGTGGTGATGGAGGTGGTGGAAGAATAGCCATCTACTATCAAGATTCGACGGGCTTCACCGGCACCGCCCAAACCAAAGCTGGAATCAAAGGATATGAGGGTGAAGATGGGACGGTTTTCCTTATACTTGATGGTGACTTGGATGGGATGGGGGACAGCTGGGAAGAGACTCATTTTGGTGACACAACGTCGCATGACGGTTCAGTGGATTCTGATACTGATGGTCTCGCTGACCTGGAAGAATTCAGAAATGCCACCGACCCCAACGATTTTGACACCGATGGTGATTTTATTAGCGATGGTAGCGAAGTTGGTAATGGCACTGATCCCAATGACGTCCTTTCATTTGCCCCGCCAGGATCCGGAGTAATTAGCGGCACGGTTAACAAGAGCGACGGTACACCCATCACAGCAGTTCAGACTGAGGTTCAAGTCATTCAGGGAGATCCTTGCGGTGGGTGGCAGCATGTTGGATCGGCCGTTACCAATCCCGCTGATGGGACCTTTGGGATCGTTGTGCCTCCGGCCGGGGATTACTATCTGCGAACCAACAACCAGAATCAGTCCAATTATGTCAATGAGTGGTGGACGGGCCATACCGATCCGAGCGACCATGATTGTGATTTAGCCCAGTCATTCAGTATTTCCGACGGGGAAAAAGTAGCGGGCAAGGATTTCAAGCTGGAACTTGGCGGCAGCATTTCCGGTACGGTTTACGAAAGCAATGGCACTACGCCGGTTACAGTAGTCCAGATTATAGCTGTTCAGGGGAATCCATGCGGTAACCAGCAACATGTTGGGTGGGCCAATACCGATTCTGTTGATGGCACCTATACATTAATGGGCTTGCCTGCCGGGGATATCTATCTGCAAAGCTACAACATGAACCAATCCAATTATGTCAATGAGTGGTGGAATGGCGATTCCGATCCGAGCGACAATGATTGTAATTTAGCCCAGTCTATCGGTGTTTCTTCCGGGGGCACAGTATCGGGTAAGGATTTCGAGCTGGAACTTGGCGGCAGCATCTCCGGTACGGTTTACGAGAGCGACGGCATTACGCCTGTCACAGGAGTCCAGATTGGGCTTCGAGCTGTTCAGGGAGATCCCTGCGGCAACCAGCAGCATGTGGGGTGGACCGGTACAAATCCTAACGGTACCTATACGTTCATGGGTTTGCCGGCCGGGGATATCTATCTGCAAACTGACAACATGATTCAGTCCAATTATGTCAATGAGTGGTGGGCCATTGCTGGTAGCTCTCTTGACTGCGGTGATGCTCAACAGGTTACAGTCACCTCGGGAGGGGATATATCAGGTTACGATTTCCAACTGGAACTTGGGGGAAGTGTCTCCGGAAGGGTTTTGGATCAGCTTACAGGACAACCGATGGAGGATACAAGTTTTGGAAGCATAACTCTTGATGCCGGTTGGCATAAGTTCGTATATCGCCAAGTGGAAGTAGAGGGAGGCCAGGCATCTCGTGCTGCATTTAAGGCCCCGGGATACACTGAATGGAGATGGTTTTCAACTTCTGAACTGAATATAAGAGTTTCCCCTGACGCCGGTGCTGAAGCTGGAATCACGCTTACCAACAAAAAGAACACCTGTTGGTACCTTTATCCGAACAATCATGAAGAAATGGTGCAATGCGTTGATGTAGTAGCAACGGAAGAGGCCGGCTGGTACGGCCAGAGTATTGTGGATATCGTAAATCACGATGAAAATATTCATGGCGATGACGAGTATTATACGTCTCACTATGAAGGATACTTCCATGTGGACACTGCCGGGATATGGTACTTCAGTACAGATTCTGATGATGCTTCCGAGATAGTAATTGATGATCAGGTGGTTGCTCATTGGTATGGTGGACATGGGACGATGAATATGTGGGATCATAAATTCAATGTTACACTTTACCGCCATGATACACACGAGCATGTCAACAATACCGGCGGCAACCCCGATGGAAGTTATATGTTCACCGCTATCCCGGTAGAAAGCTATATTGTAGAAGCTGATGCTCCAGGATATCTCCGGGAATTGTTTCAGGATAGCTTTGTTTGGGATCAGGCTACGGAAGTTATCGTCAACGCTGCACAAGAAACTCAAAATATTGACTTCGCTCTTGAAAAAGATTCGGATTCGGATGAAATGGCTGATGAGTGGGAAACCTTTCACTTCGGAGATATCGGGGTAAGTAACGGATATAACGACAGCGATGATGACGGATTGATAGATCGGGAGGAATTCCAACATGGTACCAATCCCCACAATCCGGACACGGACGGGGATAAAATCAGCGACGATTACGAGGTCAGTGAAGGCACAAATCCCACCGATCCTTCCAGTTTTCCCGATCTCCCCTTCTCTTGGGGATCCGTAATGAATGTGCATGAGCCTGACGATGGTTTTGCAACTTATTTGGAAGTAGCTATCGGAAAGGATTTTATTGGAACTTTGCCGGATGATATAACCTCAATAACTGTTTCTGTGCCGGCCGGTGCAACACCAGTGCCGGCGTATCCAAACCCTGTTTGGACCTATAACCCGAATTGGAGAGGTTTCTTGGTCAAGGTCGACGAATCTCCCGCATCCGGAACATACACATTTACGGTAACCAGCGGCGATTTAAGTGGATCGGTTAGCGATTCTCAGGACTCATACATAACCATCGACATTCCGAACGATCCCACGTTTACACAGTCTGTTGGCGGAACACTCTCTACTAAAAATCCCACCTTCTTCTGGGAGTCCGTATCTTCCTCACCAAGTACTACCATCTATTACAGGCTGATAATCAATGAAGATGCAGGTGGTGAGCCGGGCAATCGTATTTATGGCACCAATCGTGTAGAAGGCATGCTGTCATATACGATCCCGATCGATATTTTGAACCCCGGGGAAACGTACTGGGCACGTGTAGAGGCCTTTGATAATAATAACTGGGTGCAAATTCAAAATTGTTCCCAAAGCAATTGGGTCACCTTTACGGTGGAAAGAGACCCCAAACGATTGCACTGGTTTGATGTGAGCGTTTATGATGCCGATCTGAGCCCAAACCACCTGAAAGCAATGTTTTCGGTTCTGCCGGGTTTCAGGAATAAGCTGACAAGCGCTGTTTTAAGCATGCCAAATCCGACACATCCGGAATATACGTTTGACCCGGTTAACGACAGAATACTCTGGGACACGGAGTGCCGTTATGTTGACATGCTGCTTAAAGACTTTGATGAAGTGCAACAACAAGACTACGGCACCTATACCTTGACCCTGAATTTTTCAGACGGGGCGCAGGAAGTTTACACCTGGACCCTCCAGGAAGTGACTGTAGCTCCGGTTACGAACATCGAGGTTACCGTCAATTATGATGGAAGCGCCCATGTGGATTGGGATCCCCCGCCATCAGGCAACTATTACTACCAGGTCAGGGTGAGAGATAATGAAAACAAGGAATACTGCCGTGCGGGTTCATTTTTCAATGCAACGGAAGCGTATCTTTCCGCATATGATTTAAGGTGCCTGAAAAAAGGAGAAACCTATCGCTGGTTAGTGCGCGTGTATGACGATGTGTCTCCAAATAATAATGCGGCTCAAACCATGGAGATTTCGGTTCCGTATTCCCCCACATCGCTCAGACACACCGACAACTATGGAGTCTACTCCTGGAAAGGCGAACTGGCTCTGTTCTTTGACTCACGACCGGGTTCCAGAGATCAAGTTTATTCCGTGAATGTGACTGGTCCGGATTCCTTTTTCTATACATTCGATCTGGATAAACAGTCACCAACAACAGACTGGTTCTCCGTGTCCACAGAAACCAGGTTAAACATGGATATGTGGTGGCATCAGGATCCGGTCGGGGCTATCCCTTCCGGTGATTACACCTTCACAATCGAAATTGACGAGAATGACGACGATGTTGTCGATATTACTGAACAATTTACAAAAAATCTTGATGTTGTTTCTGCCTCTGCAGCGAGCAACCTAAATGCAGTCATTCACGAATCCGGCGCCATGACGTTCTCCTGGAACCTGCCTGGGGGAGTGACCGGCCAGCTTTATGAGATCAGGATCAGAAACTTGGATGGTACAAAGGAATACTATTCTTCGCCCACGCTATCTGACAGAAATCAAGTGACCGCCTCTTTATGGGATCTCAGGGGCCTGGAGCATGGCCTGACCTACCAGTGGTTTGTTCGAGCCTATGATCCTGGAAAAAATACCATGGAACAGAGTGAAATCTTGACCTTTGTTTATAATCCTTTCGATGCGGACAATGACGGAATTTTTTATCTTTACGATGCATTCCCCGGTGATCCAACCGAGTGGCTGGATACCGATAATGACGGTGTGGGGAATAATGCTGATCCGGATGACGACAATGACGGCCTCACGGATGACCAGGAGGCAATGGTAAGTACCGATCCTCTCAAACCGGACACGGACGGCGACGGCATCCCGGACGGTGCCGAAGATCTCGACGGGGACGACTGGACCAACCTTCAGGAATTTCAGGCCGGAACAGATCCCAACGATGTTAATGACCACCCGACCTTCACAGGGTTCTACGTGGGCGGACCGGGCGCGGACGATGCCAACATCGGAGACCAAGATCATCCTCTAAAAACACTGCATGCGGCGGTGAAAATGATCAACAGCCTGGATGAAAATGACTATACCATCCATATGGCCACCGGAACTTACAGCGTGTTCACCGGAGAGGAAGATGAACGGCTCCCCGTGGAACAGAACCTGGTCATTTATGGTAATTACTCGGTCCTGGACGGCAGAGAGGCTTTCCATTGGACCACGGGGGTGATCGTTTCCGTGGGCGCTGCGGATGTCAGTGTTCAGGGCCTTATCATTCAGAACTTTGACAAGGGTATAGGTTTTATCACGGACGCGGCCTGCCTGCACCTGTCGGATCCCGGTATTGAAGGCTGCAATATCGGTATTGATATTCGAGAAAATTACATGCTTAACATCGATCTGGGCGATGCGTTGATCGCCAATTGTGAAACCGGGATCCAGGTTGTTGCCGGCAGTTCCAATAACACCATTCGAAACGGTGTGGTACAAGACAGCGTCAACCACGGGATTTACGTGGATGCCTGTGAATACACGCCCGACGACAACCTGTTTGAAGGAATTCAGGTTCTAAACAGCGGCCAAAACGGTGTGGGGCTCTTTGGCGGAGCCGGCAACCAGGTGGCTTACTGCATGATCTCCGGGAACAACACCGCCGAAACCGGCTATGGCGGCGTGGCCGTGCTCGAGGGATGCGCATCCGTGAACTGGAACCTGATTCAAGGCAACCACTGCTCGGGCGTATACGCCGACGATGTCATGGCGGAGGTCACGGTCAATGCCACATACAACTGGTGGGGACATGCCAGCGGGCCTTCGGGCGTGGCGTCCGGATCAGGCGACGGCGTGAGCGAGCATGTGGTGTATGAGCCCTGGCTCGGGGAGTCCGATCCCTGGATCGGCCAGGCTCCGCAACCTGACGGTGACGGTGACGGCCTGGGCGATGATTGGGAAAGTGAAAACGGGCTGGACCCCAACCTTCCCGACTCAGACGGCAACGGCACGCCGGACGGTGCCGAGGATCCTGACGGGGACGGCTTTACCAATCTGCAGGAGTATCAGGCCAATACCGAGCCGGATATTGCGGATCAGCCGGATATCACATGGCTTTATGTGGGCTTTGAGGGTGCGGACGATGCCAACCTTGGAAGTCCCAGCTATCCTCTGGAAACACTGCATGCGGCGGTTAACATGATCAACCGCCTGGATGAAAATGACTATACCATCCATTTAGCCACCGGAACATACAGCGTGGCTACCGGAGAGGGTGACGAACCGCTCCCCGTGGAACAGAACCTGGTCATTTACGGTAATGACTCGGTCCTGGACGGCACAGGGGCTTCCCATTGGACCACGGGCGTGATCGTTTCCGTGGGCGCTGCGGATGTCGGGGTTCAGGGCCTGAGCATTCAGAACTTTGACAGGGGCATGGGGTTTATCACGGACGCGGCCTGCCTGCACCTGTCGGATTCTGACATTGAAGGGTGCAACAACGGTCTTGATATTCGAGAAAATTACATGCTCGACATCGATCTGGGCAATGCTTTGATCGTCAATTGCGACACCGGGATCCGGGTTGTTGCCGGCAGTTCCAACAACACCATTCGAAACGGTGTGGTGCAGGACAGCGTCAACCACGGGATTTACGTGGATGCCTGTGAATACACTCCGGACGACAACCTGTTTCAAGGCATCCAGGTGCTAAACAGCGGCCAAAACGGCATAGGGCTCTTTGGCGGAGCCCATAACGAGGTGGCCTACTGCGTGATCTCCGGGAACAACACCACTGAAACCGGCTTTGGCGGCGTGGCTGTTCTCGAGGGGTGCGCATCGTTGAACTGGAACACGATTCAGGGAAACCACTGCTCGGGCGTATACGCCGACGATGTCATGGCGGAGGTCACGGTCAATGCCACCTACAACTGGTGGGGACATGTGAGCGGGCCTTCGGGCGCGGGGCCCGGGTCCGGCGACGGCGTGAGCGAGCATGTGGTGTATGAGCCCTGGCTGTCGGAGCCCGACCCCTGGATCGGCCAGGCTCCGCAATTCGACGGTGACGGAGACGGCCTGGGCGATGATTGGGAGAGTGATAACGGTCTGAGCCCCCTCACCCCGGACACGGACAACGACGGCATCCCGGACGGGGACGAGGATCCTGACGGGGACGGCTTTACCAACCTGCAGGAGTATCAGGCCGGTACCGATCCGAATATTGCGGATCAGCCGGATATCACATCCTTGTATGTGGGCTTTGAGGGTGCGAACGACGTCAACCTGGGAAGCCCCAGCTATCCTCTGGAAACTTTGCATGCGGCGGTGGACATGATCAACCGTCTGGATGAAAACGACTATACCATCCATATGGCCGCGGGAACTTACAGCATGGCCAACGGAGAGGGTGACGAACCGCTCACCGTGGAACAGAACCTTGTCATTTATGGTAATAACGCGGTGCTCGACGGCACAGGGGCTTCCCATTGGACCACGGGGCTGATCGTTTCCGTGGGCGCCGAGAACGTCAGGGTTCAGAGCCTGATCATACAGAACTTTGACAAGGGCATGGGTTTTATCACGGACGCGGCCTGCCTGCACCTGTCGGATCTCGGCATTGAGGGGTGCCACACCGGTCTTGATATTCGGGAAAATTACATGCTCGACATCGATCTGGGCAATGCTTCGATTATTAATTGTGAAACCGGGATCCGGGTGGTTGCCGGCAGTTCCAACAACACCATTCGAAACGGTGTGGTGCAAAACAGCGCCAACCACGGGATTTATGTGGATGCCTGTGAATACACGCCCGACGACAACCTGTTCGAAGGCATCCAGGTTCTAAACAGCGGCCAGGACGGCATAGGGCTCTTTGGCGGAGCCGACAACCAAGTGGCTTACTGCGTGATTTCCGGGAACAATACCAGCCGGACGGGTATGGGTGGAATATCGATCCTTGAAAGTTGTGCCGCTTTGCATCAGAGCATCATTGCAAACAATGAATGTGCAGGGGTTTATGCTAACGAGGCCGCATGCCCGGAGATTGCCGGCAATCTGATTTACGGGAGCAGCAATGGCGTGCAGCTCGTCTACACTACGGAAGCCACCGTTGTAAGCAACACCATCACGGCTAATGATGAGGGTCTTGTTGTTGAACCGGGGTCCTCTCCCGAAATCGCCTACAACATTATCTGGGGCAATGAAAGCGGCGGAACCGACCTGGTGGTGACCGGAAGTTATACCGAACTCAAATATAATAATATTGGAAACACAAACTTACTGTCGCTTCCCGAGACCAATATATCTATGGATCCGGATTTTATGAACGCGGCCGGAGCAGACTACCGGCTTGAAGGGACCTCACCGTGTATCGACCACACCGATCGGGTCATGGAGGGAACGGATCTTACCGGCCTGAGCCGGCCACAGGGGAACACCTGGGACATGGGGGCCTACGAAACCACCTCATTTATTGATGAAGACAATGACGGCCTGCCGGATTGGTGGGAGGAAGACCAATTCGGATCCATTGGTGCATATGACGGGAACGACGATCCTGACGGGGATGGCATAAGCAACCTCGATGAATACCTGGGAGGCTCCAACCCCAACAATCCCGTATCGGTTGCCATTACTGACCCGCCTGAGTGTCCGGCCTGCGTGAACACTGATACCATAGACGTTTCAGGAACAGCAAATAATGCGACGTCGATCACCGTTACCTGTATTGCCGAGAATGGGACAGAGATCGGAAGCTGGACCCCTGCACTTTCAGGAGATTCCTGGACCCAAACCGTTGATCTTGACCCGGGCCGGAACCATGTGGTGGCCACGGCCACGGATGGATCGGGATCGGCCACAGCCTCTTTGAATGTTATTCGAGACAAGTTCGGCCCCTGGGTTTCGATTCTGTTGCCCACATGTGAAGAAGAATATACAACCTATGAAGAATCTATTGACCTGAGCGGTGAGGCCGGTGACGATACCGGGATTTTATCGGTATCCTGGGTCCGCGATGCGGTAGGGGGTGCCGGCGAGGAAAACGGCGATGCCGTCGGAACCGCCGGCTGGAGCGCCAGCCCCATTTCCCTGGTAGAGAACCAAATCAATGTGGTCCATATCACCGCAACGGACAAATTTGGAAAATCAGGAACAAAAACCATCAACATAACCCAGGAAGCGGGCGTCGATGTTACAGACGTTCCTGCTGCTCCTCCTGTAGAGCCTCCATTTGATGATCCTCTGGATTGGGACGGGGATGGATATCTGAATGAGGACGAGACCGCGGCAAACCAATGCAACCCGGATCCGATAACCAACCCGTACGATCCCAACAATGAGACCTCGTATCCGCCCAATTGCAATGACAGCCGCTACCCGACTGATCCACTCGACCCGTATTACGATGAGAATAAGATCAAACCGGATGAAAACGGAAATCCCATCGGCTACCTGTGGCCGGATTGCTTGAGTGATGATGATGATGATGATGGCTATCCCGATCATTGTGAGGAACAATATTTTGGAGACACTTGCAGCAACCAAGGCCCAAATGACGATCCCGATGATGATGAGTTCACGAACCTGGCTGAGTGCCAGAATGGAACCGACCCCACCGTGCCTAATTCAGCCATGTTCACCCTGGAATTGAAAGATGGTAATGACACGGAAATTTACGATACATGGCTCCCCACCTATGACCAGACCGTGGTGGTGAAAGCCAAATGGTTGGGTTCAACGGCACCCCCCGCAAGTGTGACGTTTAATCTCAAAGAAACGTCCGCTTATCCGGGGAGAGCGGTGAACGACCCCGATCCGGCCAAAATGGCGACACATAATTACCCGGCATGGTATTATGACAAAGCTCAAAACATTGATTTCTATAACGGGAACGATTTCGGGCTGACCACAGACCCGGCGGATCATTCCAATGCTCAGAGCATTGAGGTCCAGGATTCTGATGACGGGATTTACGACGGGATTTACAAAGTTCACCTCCAATGCTGGGATTTTGGCGGCAAGACAAGAGTTGTGGTAACCGACAGTAACAATCCAAACAACCTGGGTGAAATGTGGGTGCCCAAGGGTGCGGCCAAAGGAATCTCCAGCGTTTGGGAACATGATCAGGGTGACGTGAGACTCGATCCCGGCGATGATATTGATACGATCATCTTTGATAAAAGAACTTACACCTACCCTAAGGGGGATAATTTCATAAATCTTGAGGAATATCGAGGTATTATCTATACTTCCACCGTCAACGGCGACTTAAAGCACATGCGGCTCGATCCCCTTCGCAAAGACCTCTTTGTCCGAGCAGTGGGGTACGATAAATTGGGGGACTGCGTTGAACCCGGCAACTGTTCTCTGTTTGAAGTTGGCGATGCATTCAACGCCGCAGGGATCGACGTTTATGACACAACCGAGTGGGGTCATGACGCCACCGAAGACAAAACCTTCTTCACTTACTACCGGAAGGGCACCGTCCAAAGTATCAGCGCGGATGGATTAACGGTAACCGGTGACGGCACCGGCTGGGCCAGACACTGGCCAAAGCGTGAATGGGAGTTCAAACTGGATATGGATGATCATACCCATTGGACGCCGATAGTGGACTGGGCAACCGGCCCGCCACAACTCGGGTTTGACAAGCGCAGGCCCTACACAGGTTCCAAACCGGACAGTGGCACCGCTTACGCAATCCGACTGCCCGTACCTCATATCAACGTGTTGATTGTGATTCACGACAGGACAAGACTTGGTGTCATGGGATATCAAGACGGGTTTATCAACTGGAGAAAGCCGGAACCACCCAGCGGAAAATTCCAGGGCCGGAGGAAATGGCATTGGGATACCAAGGGTGAAACCATAACCAATAACACTATTGACACACCGACCATGTACGGTCTGCCATACACACTGGAAGAACCGCTCCGGCATTACTTCGATGACCGTCCCTATGTGAAAACGGTATGGGACAATGCAACTGGTGGTTATGTACCTTGTTCCGATGATAACTATGTTTACCATAATAAACTAGCGCCCCTCAGCCAGTGCGAAGACCGGAATGACGACATGAATCTTGATCCCGGAGAGCCTGACGGCCTTTATGGAAACATTTATATCAACAACAGGCTGGACTTTGATCGCAGGACCGAAGACCAAAACATATGGGAAATTGTCAATGAAGATCAACTGAGCCCCTTTGATATCGATAACGACGGATTGGTGGAAAATCCCCTGGGGCCCTTCGATCCTTACAATCCGGGTAATGAATACACCAAAGCCCACGTTTTGAAACACACGATCACCCATGAGATGGGTCACGCGCTTTCCGGATTTGGCCACGTCCCTGACCGCAATTGTGTAATGTCCGAATTTACCGAAACCTGGGACAGGGACGGTTACCTTTGTGACTACTACCGGTCTTTGTTGAGGATCCATAATATAAAAAGACCGGTTCAATAGCGAGGTGTTTATATGAAGCAGTTGTTCAGAAAAAATCGGATGGGATATTTCCTGGCCGTTATGGCCTTCTGCATGATGATCGGTCCTCTTTGCCCCGGCCGGGTGTGGGCAGAAGATGGCTCAGGCATGTCTCTGGAGCTTTTTTTGAAACAAAACCCTCCCGAATACGCGCTGGGTGTTGATCCCGTCACGTTGGATATGAAACTAAAGAATGTATCCAACTCGCTGATATATACGGACAGCACGTTTTCCCCGGCCGAACTTCCCAGGTCTCTGATCATTACGGCTCCCGATGGAATAGTTTATTCCGCCATGACCCGGGAGGGCGGCACCCTTGAGCCGGGCCCTCCGGATTACACCTATCAGGGAAAGACCGCCGTTTCTGTCCAGGAGATTGAGCCAGGGTATGAAAAATGGGTGACCGTCGATGACATCCGTGATATTTTCCCCATAATGAAGACCCTGCCGGGCTGGTACATCATCCAGGCGTATCAGCCCTTTGCACGCTATTTATGGACTGTGCAAGCAGAAAATGGCGACCGCCTGGGAATCGATCATCCGGACAACTGGTCCGGAACCATAGATTCGAAAAATAAGCTGACCTTATTCATTTCGCCCGCTTATGGGGCCCAGCTTCAGGTCCAGGTACTGGACAGGAGTTTCCAGCCCCCCAAGCCCCTGGAATACGTGCCGGTCAAAATTTTCAGGGCCAGCGAAATCCCGGCAGGAATCGAACTTGCCGAGACATGGGAGCGAATTAACCCGGTTTTACATGGAACCACCAACTCAGAGGGCTGGGCGTTAAAAGATTCAAGTGTTTCATGCATGCCGGAAGATGAGTACACGGCCATTGCACTCCATCAGAGCGACTACCAGGCGGTTCCCTTTGAACCCGGGGGAGGAGGGGCCGGCTGGGCGCCGGGTTGCACTAGCACCCTGGCCAAACAGATTCTTTTTGGTGAACCTCTTGTTTCCAACACCTTTTCTGTTTTTGGGTTGAACAGTGTATGGATAGAAACCAAAGCTGTTGTGCTCAGCGGTAATATCGGGGCGGCCCTGGAGAGCGCCGGTTCCGGGCCGTTTCTTATGCATAGGGTGCAGGTCTCCATCGGAACAAAGGCAAGGGCAGAGGATGGCGTGCAGATATTTGGGGACAGTGTAAATATTGGATACAAAGCCTCGGTGTATGATGTCATCTACAATGAATTGAAAAATAGAGGAACCATTCGTAACCAGGAAATTACACCGCTGGACTCTGTGCCAATGGTACTGCCCTCCTTTCCGGATATTTTGCCGGGGGGAAAAAAAGTAACCGTAAAAGCCCATCGAACCCTGGATCTTACCCCCGGTTCTTATGGCGATATCAATATCAAGACCCGGGGAAAGCTTAATCTGACCGGTGGTACTTACCATTTTAAGAACCTGAATTTAGGTTCAAAATCTTCCTTGATCTGTCATGGACCAGGTCCCACGGAAATCCTGATCCAAAATCGACTCACACCTGGATCGAAATCCTATGTTGGGCCCTCTCCCGACGCCACTCTAAGCGCAAAGGATGTGGTTATCTACGTGGGTGGAATCAATGGAAAACATGGGGGATTGAGATCCAACCCCAAAGCTGCTGTCATAGGGTTGGCAAATCAGGTAAAGGCCAATATTTACGCCCCCAACGGAACACTATGGATTATGGGAAAGAGCAATGTGCAAGGAAGCTTTATCGCAAAAGACGTTATCGTAGGTTCAAAGACAAAGATCTCTATGGAATCCGCTTTTTAGGATAAGTTGTATTTTATGTCCGGATTGAACCTATACTTTTTCGGAAGAATTGTTTTTAAGTTATTTTTTAATATACTAAAAAAATTAAAACAGGAGGTGAAAAGGCCTTAAATTCTACTTTTTTTGCAAGTAAAAAATCAAATAAAGAAATCAAAAGACATGTTTTGAAAAGAAATCGTTGAAAGGAGGAAAGATAATGAGTATAAGAAAAATTTGTCTTTATGGGTTATTGGCAGTTACGATCCTGCTGTTTGGTCAGGTTGCAGCCTGGGCCGGAACAGGCTGGACAGAGCCTCCTATAGGAGGAGAGTTTGTTGGGCCGGAATTGTGGGCTGTTGTAGTAATAGATTGCAGCCAAGCAGGCGATCCCGGGACCCTCAGGCTCAAAAGGGTCGTTGATTGCAATGTGGAGACCCTGGCATTTGCTGGAAACATTGGTGTATCATGCCCAAGCAACGCTCAGGAGGCTGAGCAGATCAGTCTGACTTTGGATTTATCTTCCTGGAGTCTTCCTCCTGCCGGCGCAACCGATACAGTCATCACAAAGGTGAAGAATTTTCGTAGTGACGGTGATATTGTCTCATTCGATGCCCAGATCAAATTTTTTATGCCAAATCCTTAGGCTAAGAGTGGGTAAACGTCATAACGCAGTATTTGTGCCAGGGAGCAACAAACGAATTGATTGCCATGATTTTCATCCGGTTTTTTCTGCTCCTTGCACCATTTTTGTCAGGTGTTTTACTTTTCCTGGCCTTCCCCGGGTATGACCAGGCGTGGGTGGCATGGGTGGCGCTGGTGCCTGTTTTTATGGCTACCTCCGGCAGGAGCCTGAAGTACGGATTCCTGTCCTGGCTTGTCTGCGGTATGGTTTTTAATGTGGGGATCTTCAACTGGATACTGGAGGTTCCCCGGTATACGCTAATTCACCATACCATACTGGCTCTCTACCTGGGATCCTATATGGGGGTTTTCGGGCTGGTTTTTTGCTTCATATCCAGGCGGTGGGGTGTTGCAACAGGGTTTATCGGGGCGCCCTTTGTCTGGGTTTGTCTGGAGTATGTCCGGTCCAACCTATGGTTTATGGCACTTCCCTGGGGGCTTCTGGCCCACTCCCAGTATCAATGCCCGCTGATCATCCAGTCTGCTTCTTTTACCGGCGCCTATGGGGTCAGCTTTCTGATCGTCCTGGTCAACTCGGCCCTTGCACTGGCGATTTTAAACCGGGGAGTCCGGGGGAATCTTTCCGTTCTGCTCACAACGGCAGGCTTGATAGCCATGGCCGTGTTGTATGGACAGATCATACTTTCCAGGCCATTGGCGGCCGGAAAAATGAAGGTGGCCGTAGTGCAGGGGAATATCGAACAGACTATAAAGTGGGATCCAGAATACGCAAACCAGATCCTGCAAACATATGCGGAATTGTCCAGATCGGCTTCGCAAGACCGCCCGGCACTCATTGTCTGGCCCGAAACGGCCACCCCGGGATTTGTCCTGAAACATTTGGCCCTTCTCAAACAAATGGTAACTTTGATCAGATCGATCAAGACCCATTTTCTGATAGGGAGTGCCGAGTACCCCAAATTTACATTCACCAACATTCCATTTAACCCGAAAAAGGGCGGGAACACGGCCCTGTTCTTTTCGCCAAATGGCAAGGTTATCGGCCAGTATCTGAAGATTCGCCTTGTCCCTTTTTCAGAATGCGTTCCTTATGAAGGGGTCATTCCCTGGCCTCATTTCATCGTACCCAAAGGGAAAAAGAGCTTCCTGATCCCGGGAAAAGAGGTCATTCTGTTTGACCTTGAGGGAACCAAATTCGGCACGCTGATTTGCTGGGAAACCATTTTCCCCGGACTCTTCAGGAAGTTTGTACGAAACGGCGCTGACTTTATGGTAAATATAACAAACGAAGCCTGGTTCAATCAATCAGCAGCACCTTATCAATTCTTGGCCATGAGTGTATTTCGGGCCGTGGAGAACCGTGTCTCTCTGGTCCGTGCCGGGAACACCGGCATTTCCTGTTTTATAAACCCGAATGGCAGAATTATTGGAAGAGTACAGAATAATAATAAGGAGTTATTTGTGAAAGGTTATCTAACCGGGGAAATTCCTCTTTCGCAAAACAGGACCTTTTACACCAGCTATGGTGATGTTTTTATTTACATAAGCCTGGTTATAACCCTCATGCTGATTATTTTATCCCTGTTCAGGGCAAAGAGGGTAGGAGTCACAGGCTGAGCAGGAAAATGGGCCCTTTGCGGAAACCGGCCCAAAACAAATCCTGGTATGAGTGATATTCAGAAAACAGCGATGTTCAGAGGGCTGTCTTTAAAAGAAATTTTCAGCAGAATTGTCTTTATGCTCATGGCCCTGTCGATTTTTATTCTTGGCGTCATATGTAGTGTTAATGCCATAAAATGGATTAATAGACCTTTCCCTGGCTTCCTATTAAACCAACGCATGGTAATGCCCGATGTAGGACGATATCACTGGACCGGAATACAGGCCGGCTTGAAATTTCCGGACAAGATACTCAAGGCCAATGGGAGAGTCGTCTCTTCGATGAAGGAATTGGAAGACGTTGTCACGCAGGTGAACATTGGAGAACCGATCCGCTACTCAGTTGAAAAAAAAGGACAGGTTGTGGACGTGACGGTCCCAACCATGAGATTTTCCTGGTTGGATTCCTTGTTGACCTTTGGAATCACTTTTATTTCAGGAATTATCTTTATGCTCATCGGTTTGATCGTCTATGTAATGAAACCCGATACAAAAGCAAGCTGGTCATTTCTTACGGGTTGCTTTTTATTAAGTGTATACTCAATCGTAAATTTCGAGTTGATTACGACTCATAATTTCGTGAGTCTTATCCATCTGTCAGCTGCTTTCTTCCCTGCGGCCTGTGTGCACTTTAGTATGTATTTTCCGAACCCCCAAAGATTTATATTGAAATATCCCCGCATGCAAATAGCGCCCTATGGAATATCTCTGATCATAGCAATGCCTCTGGTGATACTCTATCCTAAAAAAGGATTCCAGATTTTCTTTACTTTAGTTCTAATCTATATGCTCGTAGGAGTTCTTGCAATATTATACCCGGTTATATCTGAATACGTCAAACCCGTGTCTGTGCTTGCAAGACAAAGAGCAAAAGTGGTTCTTATTGGAGCAACGGTTGCCCTCCTTATTCCAATACTGGCAAAACTTTCACAGTACCTGACCGGTTCCTTTTTAGGCATGCAGGTGCAAAACAACTTTTTGTCTTTTCCAGTGATGATATTCCCTGCCTCAATCGCCTATGCCATAGCCAGGCATAATCTCTTTGATGTTGATGTCTACATCAAAAGGGCTGTGGGTTATGTTATTATGACAGCAATTATTGTGGGAGCTTACGCCTTAGTGAGCATTCCCCTGAATCTTCTTGTGGGCAAGTACAAGGTTGCCCAATCCAGTGCCTTTCCGATCCTGTTTACGCTGGGTGTTATTCTGGTGTTCAATCCTTTGCGAGACCGTGTCCAAGGGTTCGTAGATCGAGTGTTTTTCAGGAAGGAGTATGACTATGGGGAAATTATCGATAAAATCGGCGGGGCCATGACGTCCTTGCTGGATTTGGGGCAGATACTCAAACGCCTTGTAGGAACATTCATGGAAGACATGTTTATTGATGCGAGTTCGGTTATGCTCTTGAATCCGGCCAAAAGTGAATACTCGGTTTATCTGGCGGCCGGTGAAAGAAGTGCAGAGGTTGAGAAGGTAAATCTCGGGAAAGATGATGCCCTCTTGCAAGTCATTAAAAGGAAAAAAAGAGAACTGACCAAATATGACGTTCTTGAGGATCCAAAGTACAAAGCCATCTCCGGTGAGTGCACCAAAAAATTCGAGACTCTGCATGCAAGCCTGATGGTTCCGCTCGTTTTTCAAGATCAAATGATTGGACTACTGAATTTGGGAGAGAAGAAATCCGGAAAATTTTATAACCGCGAAGATATCAATCTCATTCGTACCCTGGCCAACCAGGGGGCCGTTGCCATCGAGAACGCCTTGATGGTTGAGGAAGTGATCGAAAAAGAACGCATGGAAGAGGAGCTGTCCATCGCCCGGGACCTTCAGGTGAGCATGCTGCCGGCGGCGTGTCCCAAAATCAAGGGGTTTGAGATCGCGGCCTATTCTGTTTCCGCCCGGGAGGTGGGGGGCGATTTTTATGATTTTATCGAGATGGGAGAAAACAGGGTGGGCATGGTCGTCGGCGATGTGACCGGGAAAAGTGTTTCCGGGGCATTGGTCATGTCCGCCTCCAGAAGTGTGTTCCGCATGCTTTCGGAAGAACAAATGGGCGTCGGCGAAATCATGATGCGGGCCAACCGGCGTACCAAAAAGGATATCAAGTCCGGTATGTTCGTGGCCCTGCTTTATGCGGTTTTGAATGCAAATGATAAATCCCTGAGTCTGTGCAGTGCCGGCCAGACACAGCCCATATACTGGTCTTCAGAGACGGGGGATTCCAGGCTCATTGAGACAAAAGGAGATACTTTCCCCCTCGGAATTTTGGAAGATGCCGAGTATGAGGAAACCCGCCTAAAGCTGGCACCCGGCGACAAGGTTGTTCTCTATACCGACGGCATCGTGGAAGCCATGAGCGAGCAGGAAGAAATGTTCGGGTTCGACCGGCTGCTGGAAGTGGTTCGAGGGGCAAGGGAAATAACGGCGGATGCGCTCCTGAAGAAGATATTATATGAAGTTAACGCGTTTGCCGGAGGAGCCGCTCAGCACGATGATTTGACGATAATCGTGATAAGCGCTGAAGATTGAAAAAAGCTAAAATTATCCTAAGCGTTCAAAGGTTCATGGCTCGGGATTCAAGAACCTTTAAACCCTGACCCCTGAACCGCAGAATATCGAAGGCGAATAAACCATACCCTAAGCTTTGTATAATTTGATTTTTTTAATCAAGTGTGCTAGGATGCCTTAAATTATTTTTTTACAGGTCATTCCCTCATGCCTGGATACAAGGAGAACCTTTTAACGTGAACCCTAAAGATAAAAAAAAGATCAGAATGCTGGATGAACATACCATTGAGGTTAGCCTTCCTAATAAGCTGGGTTATGAGCGGGTCGCCATGGCATGCTCTGCTTCTTTTGCCAGGATTGTAGGCTTCTTGCCGGAACGCATAGAAGATTTAAAAACCGCCGTGTCCGAGGCATGCCTCAACGCCATGGAACACGGCAATCTAAATCACCCGGACAGAAGAGTCCTCATCACCATGAATTACAAGGATCACGTGTTTAGCGTCTCTGTCATGGACCAGGGTGAGGGTATGGGGGAAACTCCGGAAATACCCGAAGGACCGGATATAGAGAAAAAAATAGAGGATTTGGAAACCCCGAGAGGGCTTGGCATGTTTTTAATCAATCAGTTGGTCGATCAGGTAGAGTTTAACCAGATGACCAATGAAGGCCATATGGTGAGGATGGTACTGAAGTTAACGGGTTAAGGGATAGTTATTTTTAACGATGAACATCGAATAATAAATTATGATATTTCAGTAAAAAGTTAAACGTGAAAGGTGAAAGGTTAATGCAATCATTTAGTGAAATGTGAGAAATCTCTTAACTAACCGTTTTTTATCTTTTTACCTTTAACTTTTTACTTTTCACTTTTTACAATATTTAAAAATCTTGATAACCTGTGTTCATCTGTGTCCAATAATGAGAAAAGGTAGGTCGATTATGAATTCAGAAATCGAAATCAATCTCGAAAAGCAAGACGATATTACAATCTTTGACATACAAGGGGACGTGACTGCCTTTTCCGAGCCCTTTTTTAATGAAGCCTACCAGAAGGCAAACGAACAGGACACGAGCAAGATACTTTTGAAGTTCTACGAAAGTGCCTACATCAACAGCGGCGGCATTGCCATACTCATCCAGCTTCTGGCCCAAACAAAAAGGAATAACCAGCAGATCACCATCACGGGACTTTCCAATCATTTTAAAAAAATATTCAACATGGTGGGCATCACAAAATTTGCCAAAATATACAACACCATGGATGAGGCGTTAAACGATATGTGAGGTTCTGGGGTTAAGGAGCCTTGAACCCCAATGTTTACTGAAAAAGATGAACATCGAACATCGAACGTCCAACATCGAATGTTGAATGAAAGACAAAAACAAAGGCAAGAATTTCATAAAAAAATCAGGGAGACCCAAAGAGGATTAAAACTGAAAAAGATGAACATCGAACCCTGGTCGCCTCTGGCGCCGCCGAAGGCGGGTAAACATCGAACGTCCAACTCGCCACAGGCGAGCAAGCACTTGTCCGCCTTCGGCGGATCGAATGTTGAATGAAAGACAAAAACAATTCAAAGTTTGACATCGTTTTAAAAAACAAATGAAATTAAATTTAGGAGCGGAGCGACATCATTATTCGATGTTCAACGTTGGACGTTCGATGTTCGATGTTCAGTCCATTCGATACCGGAACACTGACATCTGAAACCTTAATCTTGAACCTCTGAACCCTGAACCTCTAACCCCCCAAAGGCACATCATGGATCTTGAGAAAGAATTAGAGCAGCTCCGAACTTCTCTTCTTCAGGCGGAACGCATCCAGACGGAACTGGATCGGCGCGTCTATTATCTAAAGACCCTTTATGACGTGAGTAAAGACATATTCGGCAGCGTCGAGTATGAGCCGATTCTGAAAAATTTCCTGCTAATGACCATGGGCAATTTTGGCGTGGCCGAGGGTTTTATACTGACGGTGGATGTTCCCTCCGGAGAAATAAACGGCTTTGTATCTGTGGGATTTCAGGCCGGCGACATCTCTTTATTGCGAACCGGCGGCAGTGAAATCCTGCTTTCTGCGGACCTGGTGAAGTCTATGCAAAATGAAGCGGATCTCAAATGCCACAGTCTTCTTCCTCCGGCAACGATCTGTGCGTTCCCTTTTGACGTGGATACGGATTGTAGAGGGATTATGGGGCTGGGTTCCAAACTTGTGGGTGACCCATACAACACGGACGATGAAGAACTGCTCGATACCCTTGTCAACAACCTGGTGGTTGCCCTGAAAAACGCCAGATCTTTTGAGGAAATAAAAAACCTCAACCGGGAGCTTCAGGAGAAAAACATTCAACTCGAAACCGCCCTCACGCAGTTGAAGGCCTCCATGAGAAAGGTTGAAATCCTGGAAAGCATAAAGGATAACCTGAGCAAGTTCGTTCCGATTACGGTTTCCAGGATGATAGAAAAATCCCCCACCAACGCGATTCCGGAAAGCAGAAAACAGGACGTCTCGGTTCTCTTTCTAGATATTGAAGGGTACACCAGATTATGCGAAAAACTCGGCAGCAGCAAAACTAATGAGGTCATCGAAAAGCATTTTAGTGTTTTCATGGATGCCATTTATGCCAACAACGGCGATGTGAACGAAACCGCCGGTGACGGCCTGATGGTGCTTTTTCTCGATGAAGACAAACAAACCAGCGCCCTTGAAGCCGTGCGCACAGCCCTGACGATTCGTGAAGAGACGGTTCGAATCTGTGAAGAGTGTTCCGACCTTCATCGCCCGCTGGACATCAACATGGGGATAAACTCGGGTCAAGCGCTGGTAGGGGCTGCAAAGTTCGAAACATATTCGGGATCGCGCTGGACCTACACGGCCAGGGGCAGACTCACCAATGTGGCAGCGAGGATTGGCGCACAGGCAACCGGAGGAAGTATTTATCTTTCTAAATCCACGGCAGACAGGATTAAGGAACATTTTTCGCCAACTCCTAAAGGTAAATTTAAGTTGAAGAATGTTTCGGAGGAAGTAGAAATTTTTGAACTCTGAACCTTTGAACCCTGAACCTTTGAACCCTGAACCTCTGAACCCCGAACCCTAATGTCTATTCCCAATCAAAAATATACCAGACAAAGAAGCATTGGCCGACGAAAACAAGACCACAGGGTCAGAAATCAGGTCCAGCGGCACAAAATGCTTTTTGAGTTGGGCCAGATCATCACTTCGGAGATGAACCTTGATACACTGTTTAATTTGATCATGGAGCAGACCAATCAATTCATGAATACCGAAAATAGTTCTGTATTCATGTACGATTCCAAAAATGAGCAGCTATGGTCTCTGGTATCTACGGACCTGAAAAAAAATGAGGTCCGTTTTCCCGTAAGCCATGGTGTGGCCGGGTGGGTTTTTCAACACAAAACGCCCTTGATCATCAATGATCCATATAAAGATCCCCGTTTTTTACCCGATATCGATAAAAAAACCGGCTCCCAAACCAGAAACATTCTTTGCATCCCTCTTATCAATCGCAATCAGGAATGTATCGGCACCCTTCAAACACTGAATAAAAAAGAGAGGGATTTTACCGACCAGGATTTAGAATTGCTGACATCCGCTTCCCACTATGTGGCCATTGCTCTTGAAAACGCCAAACTATACAAAGACCTCACAATGCTGGACAAGGCCAGGGAAAGAGTCATCAATCATTTGTCTCATGAGCTTAGGACGCCACTGGCGATCATATCCGGAGTTATGGGAAGAATTCGGAACATACTCGGAAAAGACAACCTGACCGGACTCGATAAAACCCTGGACCGGGGGAGTCGAAATGTGAAAAGGTTAATGGATCTTCAAGAGAAAATTGAGGACATCCTTAATGATAAATGTGTTGAAAAAAAGGAACGTATCCTGGACCTCATTGAAAGTGCCGCGGGGTTGGTCGAAGAGATTAAGCAAGACTATGATGGGCGATATTCTGAAATATTAGAGACCATATCCGACCGCCTCGATTCTTTGTTCGCCATGAATGAAATCAGAAAACAAGAGATCCCGTTGGGGGACTTTTTAAATGGGGTATGTGATTTGGCACGGTCCGCCATGGGAAAAAGAGAACTAAACATGGTTCGAAATTTTGAGCACTCCATTGGCTTGTTCACAGATCGAGACATTCTTGAAAAAGTGTGTAACGGTTTGTTAAAAAATGCTATTGAAAATACACCGGATCAGGGTTTCATAGAAATTGCCGCCACAAAGAAAAATGATGAGATACGGATAGAATTTCATGATACCGGTGTGGGAATTACGTCTGAAAATCAAAAAATGATTTTCGGGGGATTTTTTCATACCCAGGATACCATGCTATATTCATCCAAAAGGCCCTATGAATTTAATGCCGGAGGCACCGGTTCCGATCTTCTCAGGATAAAGACCTTTTCCGAAAGATTGGGCTTTTCGGTGGAATTTGACAGCTCACGCTGTAAATTCATACCCACTGACAGAGAAATGTGCCCGGGAAAAATTTCCGCATGTCGATTTATCACGGAAAAATCGGAATGTTTTTCATCCGGCGGCAGCGTTTTTTCCATTAGATTTCCTATAAATTAAACATTTCGGAAATGTAACTTCTCAACAAGCTCTGGTGCATTAAATGATAATATTGATTTGACCTCATAAATTTTGACAGATTTTGGGGTAATAATTTGGACAAAAGGGAGCGTTTTGCAAAGGTCCCGAGTAGTAAGAGGGGGTTCTAACATGTCAGAGAAAGAATCTTATTTTAAAGGGAAAAAAATTCTGGCCGTAGATGATGAAAAAGATATTCTGGAAATAATTCATGAAGAACTGGAAATGGCTGATGTTGACATGGCGACAACTTACCAAACAGCGTCGGAAAAAATAAAAAAAAATAAATACGATCTGGCCATTCTCGATATTATGGGGGTTGATGGTTTAAAACTTTTGGACGAAGCCTTGGAGAAAAAGATTCCAGCGGTTATGCTGACCGCTCATGCCATGAATTACGAGGCACTGATAAACTCCATCCGCAAAGGATCGATTTCCTTTTTGCCAAAAGAAAAGTTGGGAGATTTTGTCAGACTTTTAGATATGCTTCTATCTGCTCATGACTCCGGACAATCAACGTGGGAAATACTTTTTGAAGAGTTGGGCAATTATTTTGATAAAAAGTTCGGCGCTCCCATGGGCACCATTGAATGGATTTGCAGCAGAATCAGCAAATAGTTCCTTTGTGTCTTTGTGCCTGGGTGGCAAATATTTTTGCTTCCGGCCCGTCCGCCTTACTCCGCTTGGCAGGAGGGCGGGCTTGTCCTGGTTAGGAGTATACATTGAAAGTTACTTTTTACGGCACAAGAGGATCCATGCCGGTAACCGATCCGGATTATGCCCAATTTGGCGGAAATACCTCATGCGTTCTAATAACCTTTAGCACGGGTAGAGTTGCTATTTTGGATGCCGGCACGGGTATTCGAAAGTTGGGGAATGATTTACTAAGAAAGTCTCATGAACAATACGATAATATCAGCATTATATTATCACATACCCATTGGGACCATATACAAGGTTTTCCTTATTTCGATCTGGCTTATGATCCTCGACGGAACTTTAAGATATCCATCTGTGGAGAAGATAGGATGGGCAAAGATCTTAAAAACCTTTTTATGACACAAATGCAGAAGGATTTCTTCCCTGTCCCCTTGGAAAAGATGGGGGCGAATTTTACTTTCCTTCAACCCAATATCACCACGTATGAACATCCCAGTGGTATTAAAATCGTAGCTTCCAAACATAGCCACCGTGGCGATGCTTATGGTTATCGTATTGAAGAAGGAGGAAAAACTTTAGTATATTGTACGGATGTTGAGCATAAAGATGGAATAGATCCTAACGTGGTAGCACTTTCCAGAAATGCCGATCTTCTCATTCATGATGCCCAATATACCCCTGATGAACTGAGGGTGAAAAAAGGCTGGGGTCACAGCAGTTGGGAGCAAGCCATAGAGGTGGCTGAACAAGCCGGGGTGAAAAAACTGTCCCTTTTTCATCACGACCCGGAACATAACGATATCTTTCTATCCAATTTGGAAATAGAATGCCAGAAGCATTTTTCAAACGTTTTTCTTGCAAGAGAAGGTGAAGAAATCAAACTATAGGTATTGTCCATTCAGAAATGGTCTTTTTGCTCAATCTCTGCGTTATGCTCAAAAAATTAATTCGGCAAAGTTCGGTGGCGAATAAATCCTCGGAATATCAAACATATGCCTGTGGTTATTTTTTTCACATGCCTTGATCTTGAACAAAAATCCTCATTTCTGAATGGACACTAGATGGTTCCCGCCATGGCGATATGCCCCCTGATAACCGATACCTATTAACCGTTAACTGATAACTAATAACTATCCCTTGATATCTTTTTTGTCAGCGGCAGCTCAACGGAAAATGTGGCGCCGTGTCCCTCATCGCTCTCAAGTAACAGTCTGCCGCCCAGGTCGTCAACCAAAACCATTACACCGGCTAAGCCCAATCCGCTTCCTCTAATGGCACCGCCTTTTTCCGGCCCCAGGTGAAAGTAGCTTTCAAAAATTTTTTTATGAAAAACCCGGGGGATCCCCTCCCCGTCATCGGTTACGGATAAAAACAGATAATCATCATTTTTATCAATCTTTATCTCTATAAAGCGCTTTCTATATTTTAGGGCGTTATTCAAAAGGTTTCTGATAATCTGCTTTATCTTGGCTTCATCCAGGCAGAACTCCCGGAGCCACAACGCGTCCTCAATATCAAGTGAAATGCCTTTTTCCGCCAATGTTTGTTTCAGCGAAACAAGCCCGGTACAACCTTTCACCCTCTCCGATGTCCGGCTGTCTATGAGGTCAAAAAGCTCTATAAGAGTTTCCTGAAACAGGCTTGAAAGGCTGAACTCCGTTACATTGACAATCCCTTCTCTGGATCTTCCAAGCTCCAGGGCATCGTTTACCAGCATCCGGGTCGCCCGTGTATTTCTAAGCGTTCTTTTAAGAACCTTTTCCTGTTTGGCCGTCAGGGGACCGTACTTCTCCGGCTTCTGCAATAATAACGTGATCCCCGATTCAACAACAGCCAGAGGAACTTTGAGGTCGTGAATGAGCAAGTCGATTTTTATTTTTTTTCTGTCCATATGATATTTTATTTTTACCCCGATTGTGCGTTTTTGCTCAATATTGATACCACCGAATCGAGTTTCAGCTCGATTGCTTATACATTCCCTTTTCCTTAGCCGGTTATCTTACCAATATTCATTGTTAAAATCAAGGAAGTCTTCTTGACGGAACAGGGCAAGCTTATTGCAGAGACCTTTTCAAAACGCCACTTTTTGCTCAATTTCTGCGTCCCCGATAATCGGGATCTACACTTCGCTTCGACAGACTCAAATTTTAACCCGCCACCGAACTTTGGCGGATTAATCCTCGAAATACTCATTGTATGCGTGCCTGCCCCGTGAAATGCTTGCCCAATGAAATGCAGCGCCGATTTCATCGGGGCGAAGCCTATTTCTCTGGGGTGGTTAAAATTATCGCGTTGACTCGGGACGTCCATGTACCTCGCCCTGGCGGACAGCTTGACAGCTGTCCAATTTTGCTATCCTGCAGAATTGCTCTTGAACTTAAACAAAAATTGCTTGTGATTAAAGGGAAACAATTTCTCGCCCTGCTGAAAAAACATCCAGATATATCTATACAAATGATAGAACTCATGTTAGAAAGAGTGTTGAATGCAGAACGACGCACGAATAATGAAAGGTGATTTGTGAGACGTGAAAAGTGAAACGTGAAACGTGAAATGTGAAAAGTTAAGGCAAATCGGTATATTGGTCATGGGAAATGTTATTCGGTTTCTCAAGATCTCTGAAATAACCGTTTTTTTCACCGTTCACTTTTAACTCCTTTTTTCAATGATCTCGAAAGGAGGCATAATGATACTTCAAGACGGAATAGATTCAAGTTTGGTAAAGACAATTACATCATCTGATGTTGAAGAGCTTTGCATGAATATTACGGACTGTCTTGAGCAATATTATCATTTTGACGGAGTTGGATTTTTCCTCCTGGATCCTGAATCAACCCGGACCTATTTCCACTCAGACGTCGTATCCAAAAAAATTATTCAGAGTTTGGAGGAAATCCTTCCCAGATTCATCCAGGAAAAAGAAACACCAAACAATATTTTATATTTTGCGAAAAAACAAGATGAACTGGTTGTTTTTAATCCACAAGAGCATCCCGAGCCTATAGAACCCATGGGCATGGCTTTTCCCTTAAGCATCCAAGAAAACGTCATGGGAACTCTGGCTTTGGTTGCCCGGTCGGAAACCATCAAAGATTTGACACCCCAAACACCGGCGTTCCCCTCGTTCGTTTCCACAATATCCGGCCTGGTGGCCAATGCCCTCTCCCACGAAAATAAGGACAACAAAATACATATGCTCAACCTGTACCAGACGGTAAGTTCCTCAATGTCCTATATCGGCGACCTGCAAGAACTTTTAACCACAGTTATCAGTATTGTGACCTCAGAAATCCTTTGTGAGGAATGCTCGGTTCTCTTCTACGATGCAGAAAACAATGAGTTTGAATTTTTCACTGCCGTGGGTGAAACCGGAATGCATCTTATAAAAGAACGTTTTCCGGCAGACAAAGGAATTGCCGGTCGAGCATTGAGAGAACGGACAACGCAAGTGGTAAATGATGTTCAAAGCGACCCTGACTTTTACGGTAATATCGACGAGGATCATGATTTTAAAACAAAGTCAATTCTTGCAGCTCCTCTGATCGCCGGAGACGAGCCTGTCGGAATTCTAAACGCTATCAATAAAATCGAAACCAAATTTTTTGATCAAAATGATGACCAAATCCTCTCAGCCATTGCGGATGAAGTAGCCTTAGCAGTAAAAAATGCCAGGCTCTTTGATTATGTTGTTGATAGTTACTGTAAAATAAGACAAGGCAAAAACACCTGTAAAGGCTGCAAACGCCCCCTTAAATCATGGACTCCCTGTGCAAAGCATCTGGGGCTGTGTTAATCGTTCAGGGTTCAGAGGTTCTGAGGTTCTGAGTTGTTTTGAAAGATGAAATCCCGACATCAAATAGACTGAACATCGAACATCGAACGTCCAACGTTGAACATCGAATAATGATGTCGCTCCGCTCCGCAATTTAATTTCAATTGTTTTAAATCATCATTCTAATATTACAACATTCCATTTTTTTTACCCCGCTTGCCCCGTAGGTCCGGCAGATCGTACTGGGGTGAAACTTATTTTTTATTTCACTGGCGCCATATCCGAGTTAAAAATATAAGTCTAAAAAATGCTATTATTTTCAACGAATTGTAGAATTTCCGAAGCGTTTAATGCTACCTTCTGAATAAGTTTTAACCATCTTTGGATTTCACCAAGTTCTTTTAATGAAATTTTTGCCCTTGTTTTTGTTCTTCATTCAACATTCGATGTTGGACGTTCCATGTTCGATGTTCATCTTTTTCAGTAAACATTGGGGTTCAGAAATTCTGGGTTCCTGAACTCTTGAACCCAACTCTTGTGTTGGTAACTAACCCTTTTGTCCATTAATACTACCCCAAAATCTTTCTAAATTTACGAGGTCTGAAATTATGGGTTGCTCGAAGTAATAAAAGAAATTATTCTTTAGAAAATCTCTAATCAACGGAACATTTTGAAATAATCATTGTCTAAATTAATGGATAAAGAGATAAAAAAGCCGGCCGGTTCATCTGACCCGGATGCGGCGTTTGTCAGAGCCGTTCAGGCCGGTGACATAGCGGCATTCGACCAGCTGGTGATAAAACACAAAGACAAATTGTTTAACATGGTCTATTGGTTTTTAGGGGATTACCAGGAAGCAAACGATTGCGCCCAGGAGATATTCATAAAAGTCTTTACATCTTTAAAAAAGTTCCGGTTCGAGTCGGCATTTTCCACATGGCTTTATCGAATCGCAATCAATACTTGTAAGAACAGGCTTAAGTCATCTGCCTTTCGGTGGAAAAAAAGGACGGTCCCCCTTGAAAATCCGGAAAGTTCAAAAGAGGGTAACTTTTCATATGAAATACAGAATGGCTCCCCATCACCCTCAAATGAACTAGAAAAAAAAGAGAAAATCATGCGGATCCAAAAGGCGGTCAACTCATTGCCCCAAGAACAAAACAGGATTATTGTGCTGCGTGACATCCAGGGACTGTCTTATCAGGAAATTTCAGATATCACCGGCCTGAACCTCGGCACCGTCAAGTCCAGACTTGCAAGAGCAAGGATGGAGCTTAGAAAGAACTTAGCGCCCTCCGGGCGGGCTTTTTGACAGGATCAACAAAATATTCAGGATCTTCCATGGACAAAACAATCCGCCTTCAGGCGGAACATAAATGAATCAGGTTAATCCTGCCTGCCCCGTAGCTCCGGCAGATGGTACTGGGGTTAATCTTGTCTGAAATACTATTACAAATAATAAGGAAGGATATACATATGGACTGTGCCGCCATTTTAAAACGGTTATCCGAATACATAGACGGCACTTTAGATGCGCAAACCCGGACGGTGGTTGAAAAGCATATTGCGGTCTGTGAGAACTGTAAACAAGAGCTCGCTTCATTACGTGCAGTGGTTGAAGAACTGGGTGCTTTGGATCCGGTTAAGCCTCCGGCGGATTTCCTTGAAAAAATCCATGAACGTATGGCGCCGCGCTCCGGTTTCAACAAAATCCTTCGCAAGTTGTTTGTGCCCTTCCATATAAAGATCCCCCTGGAACTGGCAGCGGCCGCCACCGTTACGATTCTTGTTGTTTTGGTTTTGAATATTCAGCAGCCGGAAATTAGGATGATGAAGATCCCTACAGCCTCCACATCCCAAAGGTTGGCCGAAAAACCAAAAGCGGATCTTATAAAACCGGCTTTTAAAAAGGAAGCCGAACGTCCGGCACCGGTTTTTGAAGAAGCTCCGGCAACGCCAGCGGACAGCGAACCTGTCCTACTGTATCAAAAATCAATCGGAAAAACCGACCGGACTCCAATTGAAAAGGAATTTGAAGCTTCCTCATCTATTCTTGCAAAAGGTCTAGTAAAACAGGAGGTTAAAAAAAGTGAGGCCATAGAACTTGCCCTTGTGCTCAAAACAGGCGTCATTGGAGGTGCTTATAAACCCGGCATTGCCATGAAAGCGGTCCCACTCCGTGAAAACGACTCAAGCACGGTTGAAAAAAAGAGCGTCCATACAGATTTTTTTGAAGGAAAAATTGGCGCCGGGGAAAAAGACCGGACTGCCGACCTCCTGCCCCGGATAGAATATATCATTGATCTTGTACAAGGCAAAGTTCTGACCGTAGAATATGACAGACACGCAGAACACTTAAAATCCATTTTTGCAGAAATTCCCACCAAAAACTACGAATCTTTTTGCAGAGAATTAACCGGCCTGGCCACCTTCCAAAGCCCTCCACCCAGCCTTTCTGATAAAGATCTGGAAACGATCCAGGTCCGTATCCGTTTCATATCTTTATAAACCCTATCGTTGCATAAACAACACATCAGATTATACGCTAAACGGCTTAGACAAAGGCTTT
>CAZBOB010000026.1:0-42733 GCA_964492995.1 uncultured Desulfobacteraceae bacterium
TCAAGGAAAACGAAAATTTTAACCACAATAATACTATTAGTATTTCGAGGATTAACCCACCAAAGTTCGGTGGCGGGTTAAAATTTGAGTCTGACGCAGATATTGGCGAAAAAGACAGTTTTCGTTCAGGCACTAGTTATTTTTCCATTGGGAGGTATTGTTATGTCAAAAAAGTGGGTATATCTTTTTGGCGAAGTTAAACAGGCGGAACAATATGCCAAGGCTATCCACTCGGATGTACGCGGGCTTCTGGGAGGAAAGGGAGCAAATCTGGCCGAAATGACGCGGATTAACGTTCCGGTGCCTCCCGGTTTCACCATAACCGCCGAAGCCTGCAATGCCTATTTGAGTTCAAAAGAAATTTTTCCGGAAACCCTGTGGGAGCAGGTGAGAGAAGCCCTCCGTTCCGTGGAAGCGGTCAGCGGGAAGAATTTTGGCGATTCCAAGAACCCTCTACTGGTTTCCTGCCGATCCGGTGCAAAGTTTTCCATGCCGGGAATGATGGATACCGTGCTCAACATCGGATTGAATGACCAAACCGTGCAGGGAATGATTGCGTTGACCGGAGATGAACGATTTGTATTTGATGCATACCGCCGCCTGATCCAGATGTTCGGCAATGTTGTAATAGGAATACCTGATGAAGTGTTTGAAAGAAAAATTGGCGAGGCTCGCAAAAAAGCCGGGGTTAAGACCGATGCCCAATTGACAGCTGACCACTGGAAGTCTTTAACCGGGCAATTCAAAGTTATTTTCAAACATCATACCAATCAAGCTTTTCCCACCGATCCTTACACCCAATTGAAAATGGCAATCCAAGCGGTTTTCAAAAGTTGGAACGGAAAACGGGCGATCGATTACCGTAACGCTGCAGGTATATCCCACGATCTTGGTACGGCAGTAACTATCATGACCATGGTGTTTGGAAATATGGGTGATGACAGCGCAACCGGCGTTGCTATGACGCGCAACAGTTCGACCGGAGAGAATTGCATTGAAGGCGATTATTTGACAAACGCACAGGGAGAGGATGTAGTGGCCGGCATCCGTTTGACCAAAGACATCTCGGAATTAAAAGCAGAGATGCCGGAAACGTATTCACAATTTCAAAACATAGCTCAGCGGATGGAAGACCATTATCGTGAAATGCAGGATATCGAGTTCACTATTGAAAAGGATAAACTCTGGATACTTCAAACGCGTGATGGAAAGCGCACGGCACAAGCGGCCGTCCGAATTGCAGTGGAAATGGTTGAACAAGGACTGATTACCCCTGAAGAGGCAGTAATGCGTATCACTCCGGAACAGGTGGACTTTTTTCTGCATCCGCAGTTTGATCTCGATGCCAAGTCCGCCGCAAAAACCAAAGGCGAATTTCTGGCATACGGACTGAACGTATCCCCTGGGTCAGCATGCGGCATGGTTGCGTTTGATGCCGATCTGGCTGAAATATGGTCCAAAGAAGAGAGCAAGGATGTAATTATGGTGAGGCCGGAAACCAAGCCGGATGATGTTCACGGTATGCTGGCAGCCAGGGGAATTCTCACCAGTCGCGGAGGACGGACGAGCCATGCGGCCTTGGTGGCCCGTCAGTTCGGAAAGCCGGCGGTCGTCGGCGTATCCGCCTTGGATATCGATATTAATAAACGCCAGATGACCATAAAACAAGAAATTATAAAAGAAGGCGACTGGATATCCATTGACGGCACTTTCGGTGAAGTCTATGCAGGCAAACTGAAAACAACGGTCCCGAATATCAAAGATCCTTGGTTGATGAAACTACTGGACTGGGCAGATGGATTCCGCCGTTTGGGTGTCTGGACCAATGCCGATTACCCTTCAGATGCAAAACGCGCCCGTTCCTATGGTGCAGAAGGAATTGGATTGTGTCGGACAGAACACATGTTTTTTGAGGCAAAACGGCTTCCGTATTTACACAAAATGATTATGGCTGATTTACCCATTGAAAGACGTGAAGCTCTCGATGCCCTGTTGCCCTTTCAACGGGAGGATTTCGCAGGCCTGTTCCGGGCAATGGACGGCCTGCCGGTGATTACCCGTTTGATCGATCCACCGTTGCATGAGTTCTTGCCCAATCACGAGGACCTGGTGAATGATTTGACGGATCTAAAGATGCGCCTGAGGCATGCAGATACTCTTGAGACCCTCAATACGCTGCTCATACAAATTAAAAACAAGGATCGCATCCTCAAACAGGTAGAAAAACTCAGGGAAACCAACCCCATGCTCGGAATGCGGGGAGTGCGCCTGGGGATTCAGATCCCGGAATTGACGACCATGCAAGTTCGAGCCATTTTTGAAGCGGCATGTATGGTGACAAAAGACGGAATAGAGGTTCATCCGGAAATTATGATCCCCCTGACCAGCCATGTCAATGAACTGAAAGTCCAACGCGAAATGCTGGAAAAAGAAGCTCACAAAGTGATGGAAGAGCAGCACATGGAGATTGATTATAAGTTCGGAACCATGATTGAAATACCCCGTGCAGCGTTAACTGCCGATCAGCTGGCAGAATACGCCGAGTTTTTCTCATTCGGCACCAATGACCTCACCCAAACAACATTTGGCGTTTCCAGGGATGATGCGGAATCGAGTTTTTTGATGAAGTACCTGAGCGCAGAAATTCTGGCTGAAAATCCCTTTGCCACCATTGATCGGGACGGGGTAGGAGAATTAATGGATATTGCCGTTAGAAAGGGGCGTAAAGTGAGACCGGATCTGGAATGCGGGATCTGCGGAGAACACGGCGGCGACCCTGAGTCCATCCGAATTTGTCATCAGCTTGGTCTGACATACGTATCGTGTTCGCCATTTCGGGTGCCCGTTGCTCGCCTGGCCGCTGCGCATGCTGCCTTGCTTGACCGCGAAGCCAACTAACTTGTTTTTTTCTGCTCTTCATACCAGCAAGCAAACAGCCTATCAAAATACTTTTCGTCTTGAACTATTTCTTTAGTAATTTTGTATGGTCCTTTAACACCCATATAATTTAATGCCGAAGCGCCGGAGAGAAATTTTTTCAGCGTCTCGGATATCTGAATATTGTTCTGTTGGGCATATTGTTCAAAATAATTCTGAACCTCTTCGTTCAAAATAAGCTCAATCCCATATTCCTTTTTAAAATTTTCAACAAAATCTGCAAACGGAGATCTCTCCAGCATTTTCAAAAGATAATCTTTAGATCGTTCGCACAGTTCCCGAGTTACTTCTAACTTTGAAAAATTTAATCCCGGAAGTTCAAATTGAAAATCTGTTAATATGTTTTCCCATACACTGACAAGGGCACGGGCCCCGGTCTTTCGGTTTTCTGAAATTTCCGCGACATATTCAACGCCGTCAGATGTAAAATCCAAATCTATATTGAACAACTTAAATTCCATTTTATATTGATTGAGGATCGAGTCTTCGGTTTCCTGCATGATGCGAATCAAATCGTTTTTGGACAACAAATTGACAAATGTTCTTATAGGGGACCGGCCAATCAACTCTGGAAGAAGTCCGAAGTTAATAAAATCATCAGCTTCTGCTTCCCTATAAAAGTTTTGCAGCTTGCCTTTTTCGTTCTTTTTTTCGTCCACGGCAAACCCTATTATCTCAATACTTCCGTCTTCATGGACCCTGCCCTTGTGCTGCAATCGTTTTTTTACAATAGATTCCAGGTTGTCGTGAGTCCTTTCAAAAGAGCCCCCCAATATAAAAAGTATGTTTTCCGTACTGATCATGCTGTCTTGTTTGTCGGTTTTTTCTCCTCTCTGCCGGTCTATGACCTCCTGGATTTGAGAGGCGGCGGAATATGGATTGTTTATGGGGACCAGTTTTCTCTCTATTAGTTTTAAGACCGACCTTTGAAACCCTTCTCTGGAAATATCATGTCCGGTCGATGCCCCGTTTTTTGCCTTTTTATCAATCTCATCAATACATATCAGGCCGCCGTACCTGCTTATGAATCGCGCTTGTTCTTCGCGGTTATGTCCCGGGACCAAATCAATCAATTCGCGAATCATATCATCAGCACTTTTGCCCACATAGCCGGCTTCCGTATAATCCGTGGCATCAATAATTAGTGTGGGAACTTGTAAAAGATCTCCTAAAACCTCCACACAATATGTTTTGCCGCTACCCGAAGGCCCGGAGGTAATCGTATTTTTTTTGCGAAATCTTTTTACGGTCTGATCATCCGGATTTTCACGAAGATATTTTATCATGGCAAAATGATAGGCGGCGGCAATGGCCAGCCTCTTTTTATATTCTTCCTGACCTATGACATACTTGTCTAAATGCCTTTTGATTTCTTTAGGGGTATAGATCTTGGGGGCAAGATGGCCAACTGTCTGTTTTTGTGAATCAAATCGTTGTTCCAGAAAGGATTTAAAGGCATCGTCGGCACTGTCTCGTGCATCAAGATATGCTTTGGCAGCCTCTTCTTCAGAGCAATTATAAGAAGTCATTATTTGTGTTATCGCTTCTCTTGGAATCGATATTTTCATAAGCCTTATTCCTCAGCTTGCCAAAACCTAAAATTTAACACGTATTTTTCTTCTTGCTAAAAACTCGAATTAACCTATCCGTATCCTTCTCTGCGTGTATTTTTGCGGTTAAGCTGTCTTCCCACGTTAATAGAACTTCAGGATCGGTCACCACAACCACTGCGCATTTGGACCGGAAACTGACACGTTCCACCACACTGCCCGCATACCATTTTCCGGCCTTTTCTTTGGTATGGGAGCCCATGATGATGAGATGCGCATCTTTTTTTTCCGCATATTTTAATATTTCAAGATGGGGCAAAGCACCTCCCCGAACACTATATTCATGATCTGTACTTTCAAGAAACTCATGGCAAAATTCTTGGAGTCTTTGCTTACCGGCATCCCTATCTGCTTCATAATCAGCTTTAGAGTATTTGGGAAGCGGAGGAACGGGTATCATGTGAAATGGGAAAAGCTTTGAGCCATACTTTCGAGCTAATTTTACTGCAAAACATAATGCACATTCACAGGATCTTGAGAAGTCGATACCTACCAGAATTCTTTTAAACTCCAGTGCCTCCTTTTGAATGGATGGATTAACAATCATTACCGGACAGTTCTCATGCATAATAACGCCTTCTACAGTACTCCCGATCTTTCCGACCACTCTTACGACTCCTTCTTCCTCAGCCCTTGTGGAATGGGGGCCTAACACAATCAGGTCTGTACTTATTTCCCTTGCCCACCTCAAAATTTCTTCCCAGGGAAATCCGGGGATTACTCTGATCTCATAATTTTCGTAAGGCTTTAAAACTTGAGCATAGATCTTATTTATTTCTTCCGTCACTGCCTTTTCGTACGCTGCTCCGGTTACAATCTCTTCCCCAGTCTTAAAATGTTTTATTAAATGACGATTCTGCGTAGAAGCGGATTCCAGTACATGAATGATGTGCAATTTCCCATTGTTTTGTTCAGCGATTCGGGCGGCCGTTAAAACCGGTGCATCAAGAACGGTTACCCTGTCAATTGCTGCTAACACGTTAGTGAACATTTCCCTCCCCTTTTCTGATCGTCCGGTGTTACACGCCGGGTGTTCTTTCTCTAAACAGGCTGTTCTTTACAATTCGGGATGAGCTTCCCGCCCGAATATTCTCTCTATCTGGCATCATATTATCCTGCGACAGTATCTTCTGTATGTTCTCTTTTAAAGGTATTTCGGTATTTATAGGGATGTGTATCTCATCCGGGATCTCATTCAACGGCTCAAACCGCTTTTTAAACTGTTCAAAGTGCCGAAGACGGGCATCGGAAATGGAAGGTCCGGCCCGGCGCTTGATGAGACGTGCTTTGGATAAATTTACCGGTGATAAACATTCGACAAAGACAATGTTCGCATCTGTGTCCCTAGCCAGGCGTAAGGCCTCACCACGTTGATGGGTATTACTGAAAGTTGCATCTAATATTACTGAAGCGCCTTTTTCGATTTCTTCCTGGGCAAGCAACAGGAGTTTCCCATAGGTAAGAGAACTGGCCCCTTTGGAATAAATGCCTTTTTCAAACGGTACCTCCATTTTGTCATGGGGTTCCAGGCCGAACAATTCTTTTCGGACCAAATCCGAACAAAAAACCTTAATGTCAAGAATTCTGGATAATTCATTAGAAATTGTACTTTTCCCCGAGGCAGGCATGCCGCAGACAATCCAGAGAATCGGTCGGGTGAACTGTAACGCATATCCGTAGGCAAGATCCATGTATCGGTCAATTTCTCTGCGAATTCGTGCTGTTTCCCAATCCCCAATAGATGCATTTTCCAGCCGAAAACAATTCACCTTGATACGTATAAGCGCTCGATAGCACTTGTAGAAATCAATTAAAACAAACATATCTAAGTCATTTGCATATTGAGCAAAGGCATTAATCAGGTGTTCCGCCATTTCCGGAAAACCTTCGAAATCCAGGTCCATGGCCAGAAAGGCCAGATCAGATGCGATATCCGAGTATCGGTAACGTTCATTAAATTCGATACAATCAATAACCTGAATCCCGTCATCAAAATAGATATGCCCGGACCTTAAATCACCGTGGCAATCGCAAATTTTTCCATTTTCTGTCCGGTGCTGAAAAAGGGGCTGCCTTCGGATCAAATATGAGCGTGTTGCGGCACGTATGACGTGAAATATCCGATCGTTAAACATCTCTCCTGCAAATCTTTCCATTTGCCCGAAGTTTTCTTCGCATTTGGCGCGTATGGTCTCCCACGAACCAAAAGCAGTGATTTTTTCACCCGTAGCAGAATATTGGTAAAAATCGGCAAGCATTCGGGCCAACCGGTCAATTGCCGTATGATCGACTTTTCCGTCTTTAAGCATCCGAATCAGTGAACGATCTTCAGGCAGCTGGCGCATTTTCACCGCATATTCAACAGGTTTTCCCGGTCCGGAAAGATAATATCGACCGTCTTTAAAGGTTATGGCAACAACCCCTAAATAGATATTGTGTGACAGGCGACGATTAAGCGTCGTTTCCTGATGACAATAATAATTGCGCTTTGCCGGTGTGGTGTAATCCAAAAATTCCAGATTAACCGATTTCTTAATTTTATAGACATAAGCGCCGGTCAGGAAAACTTTGGAAATGTGTGTTTCACGTTGCTCTATCTTGGAAACAGCATGCGGATAAAAGCCGGGCTTTTCCATTAATTGAAAAATTTTTTCTTGATGATTCATTTGTATTTGCCAACCCATACGCTTTTCGCGTTATGCAACACGGATTTTTGCTTTCATGTTACATATCCATAATCTAACCCTCTCTCCGTGAACGAATGAGAAGCAGGGGGCGATCTATACGTTGCAACACCGCGGCCGCAACACTTCCGTAAAATGTTCTGAGCAAACCGCCGTGGCCGTGACTGGCCATGGCCAGCAGCCCCGCATTTTCGTGTCCGGCAGTATCGATAATCGCTTTCACGACCGGACCATGGCCGATGAGAGTCTGAGCCTCGATACCCTTTGCACGAAATTTTTCTTGAAGAGAAGCAAGATAAGACTCTGCATCTTTCTTCTGCTTATCGGATTTTTCTAAGTACTTTGACATATCAATCACTTCATCATATTCCAGCATAAGCGACGGTTCCGCAACTATAAAGAAAATCACTTTTGCGTTTAAAGATAGTGCGAGGTTTTCCACATGAGGCAATATTGCTTCAGCTCGTTTCGAGCCGTCCAATGGAACCAATATAGTTTTATACATGTTTTCCTCCTGTATAAATTAAATTTATATCTTATCTATCCCAAATTTTTCTTTAAATGCCCGAGCAACAATTTCGGCAGCCCATTGTGGCTCTCTGATATAGTCATAGTTGATTACCATATCAAATTCATCAGGTGTTATCGTCTTTTTGCCGTAAACCTGTTTAAAAAATCTCCGTTGTTCTTTATCGACCTGATTCAATTTGTCGGCAGCTTCTTTTTCTTTTATATTTAATATCCTGGCCAATCGTTTGATTCGATATCCGTCTGAAGCAATAAATCTTACAGCGAGTACCTGTTCTCGCGGTAGGACAAGATAGGTGCCTCTTCCAACAAAAATGGAGGGTTCCAAGGTGGCAAAAGATAAAATCGCTCTGAATAAATTGTGTGTACTTTCACTCTTTGCGAAGGCCTTTTCACCGGCAATCCATGACAAATACTCAGTTATAATGCCCGCATACTGTTCATTAAAAAAAGCAACGGTTTGTTCACTCAGTTCTTTATCTTTGGCGACATGCTCGAGTATTTCACGATCAATCACACGGTAGCCGATTTTTTTTGCCAGAATATCTGCAGTCTCCAGAACCCCCGCACCAATTTGGCGTGAAAAACAAATGGCCGGCGGAAACTTAGCCTTTGGTTTTCTCCTTTTTATTTCTAGCTGCCTCTGCTCCCACTCTTGGAAATAGTTTTTAACCAATTTAGCAGCACCCGGGCTTTTTTTTCCATATAATCCCGGTACATATTTGATGTTATTATTCTTGCCTTTCATTGCAACCTCCATGTAATTTTTACGAGGGGTGGGAGCTATGTTGCTTATTATGTTACCACCCAAACCGCCATTTCCCTCGCCATCTGAATAACCTTGTTGCTCACACGACCCATAAAGAACTCTTCCACATGCGATAGACCTCTTCGACCTACAACAATAGTCCCATATCCCTCCTTCAGAGCTTCTACAACAATAGCCCCGGCCCGGCTGGGTACTCCGGTAATCATCCTGGTAGTAATTTGATTACGATTAAAGCCGGCCTTCCCCAGATGACTACAGGCCGTTTCGAAGACAGACTCCATGGATTTTTCAGCTTGGTGCAATTTCTCTGTATGAAAATCTCTAACCGCATGAAAGAGCGTAACCTCCCAATGCAAACTATCCGCCATGGTGTTGACGTAATCTATGGCTTTCATTGCTCCTTCCGAAGCATCTATGGCCACAAGTATTTTGCCAATTTTCGGAGTGCCGCCCACCACGCAGAGGGAGACATTGATTAGATGCCCAATAAGCTTATTGGCAATGCTTCCACATAAAAAATCTTTCAGCATGCTCATTCCCCAGCGTCCCACAACCACTCCGTGGTATTTGTTTTGTGACTCATACATGATGTCTCTTGCTATGCCCACCTTCCTTTCCTGGATTTTAATACTAACGGCATCCTCCGGAACGTTTTGTTCCAGAAATAGCCGACGGGCTTTTTCCATAAACTCTTGTATTTCCTTCTTTTGCTGGAGTTCCCAGGCACGCGTGGTAGCTGCTTCTTGCCTGTATGCGGGCTCTTTCTCGATATCCCAGAAACTTTCGGGAACCTTTGTCATTACATGGAATAGAACCACTTCCATACGGTTCGGCGGAAATAACCGGCTCACATAGCGCACTGCCTCAAAAGCCTGATCCGAACCATCCACCGCCAACAAAATTTTTCTTCTGTATTTTACCAAGATATACTCCTTTCTCTAATCTTTTGTTGGTTTGTTAGTTTTTTTTGCCATGAATTTTTAGATCAGTAATAGACTAATACGTTTCTCTTTTGACTTCACGGCGGTCCACCATATAAAGGAGAGAGGCTTTTTCTTTAAGCGATGCCTTGAGCTTATTGAGCTTGAAGCGATCAATGCCGTACATGCGAATATACAACCGGCGAAATCCTTTGGGGGCCATATCGTAAGAAGTCAGGATGCTCGCCATACGCCCGCCGTATTCTCGAATTGTCTCCTCTATCTCTTTGATGGAGCCCGGCAGATCTTCTACCTCCAGGCCAAATTGGATGCCTTTTCTTTCAACACCGGTCAGAGAAATTATAATTCTGAAAAGATCATTTTGGGTGATTGTGCCGACCACATCACCGTAAGAGTCTATCACAGGCACTCCGGATATTTTATGTTTTAAAAGGACCTCCGCAGCTTCTTCTATGGTATAGTCTAAAGGAACGGTGATGGGGTTTTTAGTCATGAGATCTTCTACTTTAATTTTAGAAATTAAATATAAAAGTTCATGAATTTCCAAGCTGGTCGCATCAGAAGCAGACGCACTTTTTAGATCCCGATCCGTGACAATTCCAACAAGCTTATCCTGTTTCATAACCGGCAGCATCTTGATATTATGTTTTTTTAACAAGTGTATTGCATTATTCATGGAATCGTTTTCATCGATGGTGATCACCTGTTTGCTCATCCAGTGCTTTACTAACATGACAATTCTCCTTTCAAACCGCTACACTCATGGTCAATAAAATGGTTTATCCCGGCAGAGCGCTTATAATGTATCGATTTTTTTTTAATCGTTAATTTCTGCCATGGTTAAACTTCTTTCTTTGAAAAAGTTATTAAGAATCATTTCAATTTAGAATCCGGGGGTAACCCTTCTGCTCTTTTTAAAAGCAACAACCATACCAAAGCGAAATTTCCTTGAGACATATATTTAACCTGCTGATATGATGTAGATTTAGCGTTTTAGAAAAATATGGCGATTAAAATTTGGAATGAATGGGTGTCAGTCTTTTTTACAGGTTGTAAAATCAAGGTAGGGGGAAGCTTGTTTTTACAATTTGTAAAAAAAGCAGACAGGTATTTTTATCATCTATTATTCCGTTTTTTATCCTGGCAGCAAATAAGTGTATAATTTCAGGCAGATAACATTCAGATTTCTTTCGTTATCCTATGGCACAATAGTTGCAGAATGATAATTGTAAAAAATATTTACTATTCTTCAACACTCAGAATTTGGGAAGATCATTTATGGTAAGGAATACAGGAAGAATATAAAATAAATGATCTTTAAAAAGACATCCTAAGCCTAAAAAAGGAGGTGCACTATGGTACAAATCGGAGGTATAAAATATACACCGGGAATGTACACGCACAAAAGACCGACCGGCGCTCAATTGGCGGACAAACATTTTCGCGAGCTGGAGAAAAAATTCATTGAAAAGAAAAGAGAAGAAAAAAGGCCGGAGATTTTCCCCACGATCTGTTGCTCTCGAAAAATTGGGGTCGGAGCCCTGGAAATTGCCGATATTGTAGCAAAAAATATCGGATATAAAGTAGTAGACAGGGAAATTCTGGAACACATCGCCCAAGAGGCAAAATTGAGCCAAAAAACAGTCGCCTATTTTGACGAACGTTATCCAGGTTATTTAAAGGAATTTGCAGCCCTTCTTTTTGGTGAGAAATCTTTTATTAAAAGTGATTACAGCAGGCATCTAATTAATGTTGTGATTTCTCTTGCCGGTTTGGAGCCTACTATTTTTGTGGGTAGGGGCACACATTTAATAATTCCGAGAGACCGGGTCCTGGCGGTTCGATTTATCTGTTCAGACGAACATCGGATTAAGCGATTGTCCGGAATTTTGAAAGTGAAAGAAAAAGAGGTTGCTAGCAAATTACCTCAACTCGATAAAGAGCAACGCACCTTTTTTAAAAAGGTTTTTGGCAAAAAAGATGCTGTGCCGTATGAGTTTGATATGGTTATTAATTGTGATTACATCAAAAATACCCAAGATGCTGCGGATATCGTCGAACAGGCCTTTAAGAAAAAGTTTGCTCAAGAAATTTCCTAACCCGGATAAGCCGGCGCGAAGCATTCGTTCAGGATAAAAGTGACTAAAGCCTGCTCTGGTGCTTCATGATTTCCTGCCCGTATAAGTACCGAACTATACAGGCAGGGCATTCTTTTTGGACAAAAGCAATTTGTGTAAAGTGCAACAAGATGCTGGATAATGTCGGTACTCTGTTTGATCTTTTCAATCTTTCCTTGCACTTAATAGAGTTGAATAATCAATGCTGACCAAATCCACCCCTAACTGACTCGTTATTCGCTTTCATATTTGAAAGAAAGGTTTACCCGTGCGCGATAAGAAGCCACTTTCCCATTCTCGATCTTCATGTCTAACTTGGTAATTTCCGCGACTCTGAGACCTTTAAGAGTTTTGGATGCTGTTTCTACAGCATTTTTGCCAGCATCCTCCCAAGAAGAGGCGCTTGTTCCCACCAATTCAATGATTTTATAAGTGCTCTCGTTCATGACGGATCTCCTGTGTTATGTATTCAAAAGCAGTCGTTTTGATCAAACTTATAAAAGTCTGCTCCAAATCTTTGTTTTTTGAATCAATCTCCGTTTTTGGACAATTAAGTCGTTTATCCCGGCAGGGCGGTTATAATGTATCTTATTTTTTAAAATCGTTAGTTTCTACCATCGTTACCCTCCTTTCTTTGAGAAAGTTATTAAGAATTATTTCCATTAAGAATCTGGTATAATGCTAAATCATTTGAACTTTTGACCAGCAACTCAGGTTTTATTCAAAAAGACGTCAAATAAATGTTAGTGAGGGAAAAGGAAAAGCGTTCCGGTTACAAGCATTAGTCGCCACTGGGAAACGGCTTTAAAATTCATAATCATAGTCCTCGTCGTGAGCCGGTTTTATATCTTTAACCATGACCACCAAATCAACAGGTCTGTTTTCTCTGTCCTTGACAAAGTTTGGGAGAAATGCCACACGATGAAATCCCGCCTTGTTGAAAGCATTTATCGCAGGGTCGTTCATTTCTGGAAGCTCGGCAACAAGTTTTTCAAGACCGAGACTATGCGCAAGACTAGCAATCTCTTTAATCATCAACTGTCCCAAGCCTATACCGCGGTAATCTCTGTGCACAAATACCCGTGTAGTACCCAAATGCCATTTCCAGCCAAATCGACGACGATTTAAAGTAGCATCGGCAATGACGGTGTCATTTTTCACCGCCAAAAGGGGCAATGTCTTTGTGTAGTCGACGTTAGCGGCCCAATTTTCAACGATACTCCTGCTGCCGACATCATCACGCAAATATCGAACCTCTTCTCTGGGAACCCCCTTGAAAAACTCATATAAAGCATCCTTATCTTCTGCTACCATGGGCCGCAGAAGAATTTTTGTTCCGTCTTTAAGGCGCGCCTCTTTCTGATACGTGTTGAGATCAAACATCAAAACCACCTCCTTTCAACCCATATGGGCATGTTGACTTCGTTCCCTCCCCTCACATAATATTATTTCATACCGTGTGACTCGTACATTTATGAGTCTGTTGATTAATGAGGATTTTCGTTCAAGATCAAGGCATGCGAAAAAAATAACCACAGGCATATATTTGATATTCCGAGGATTATTTTTTGAGCATAACGCAGAGATCGTGCGAAAAGACCATTAATCAACAGACTCATTTATATCATCAGAGCTAGCTGCTCTACTGCGGTGCTATTGTATCCCCATATTTTCCGGTGAATGTTAGGCCATGGGATAGTCTCTTGATAGAACAATTTTTTTGAAACACATCCAAACCAAAAGGATGAACGGACAAAAGAGCGCAAGTATCAACAAACACTTTCCTGCCATTGCCGTTATATTTTTTTAGGGTATTGATCAGTTCATAGGCTGATGAACCGTCAAAGTCTCCCATGAGCTTAAGATGAAGGTTATCGCTGTTTTTATGACAAATAATTTTGAAATTTAATGCCATTGTTCTTCTCCTTAAGGTTATCGCAATTCTTTGTTTTTAGTCGCACTAATAGTTCCTTTCCGTCTGGCGCAAGCGCCTAGTTCAACCATCTTTTAAGCGCTTATCAAATATTTTTGTGTTTTTTGTGGCAAAACTTTTTTCATTGCCACTAAGACACCAAGGCACGAAGAAATATTAATAAATTTATCCTTTGTGTCTTTGTGCTTTGTGGCAAATATTTTTCGGTTCCGGCTTGTCCGAGTTAGGTATTATTCTACTTGTTTCGAAAAATGAATTCGTTTGTCTTGTTTGCCTTTTCTTCGACGGATGACAATTTCTATACCGCCTTGGGCTTGAGTTTGGTATTGCTCAGATAAAACTTGCTTATCAAGCTTAACCCTGATAGAAGGATTCGCATATTTTTTTCTATTTTTCGCTTTCATTTTATTCCCTCTCGAATAACCATATGAGCTATAATTAAACGTCTCGGAATTTCTACCACTATATGAATTCAATAGTCTTTTAATGGCACCCTGTTTGTGCCATCGGAATGGAATACTGGAATGCTGGAATATTGGGGATAAAAGCGGAAAATAAACCATTTAAATTGTCAAAAACTCCTTCAAATCCATCATTCCATTATTCCATTTGGGGCGAAGCCCCTAAGTTTTTCAAATGCCCTTGGTCTTAAGTTAAGATATTTCTAAACTTCATAAATACCGTAATGCTGTATGAAATGCTGAATCTTTCTAATTTGAGAAGGCGCCAGCCGCTCAAACCGCACATGGTGTCGCCTCATTTTTATAGGATCCATAGAAAAATCAGCGGCAACTTTAACATCGCAAATGGTTTTAAACGTCAAATTTGCAAGGTAAAAACCACGATCAGCCAATAAAATATCCAGCACAAGTGATTGGCCTAGTCGCTGCTCGCCGGCAATATAATCAAACGAAAGCCCGTCCATACTGATATTATTAATTCTGCCGAACTTTGCCGGTTTGGATCGATATACGGCACACGCAACCTCTGCCATGCTTCTATCTGCGACTTGTATCTGCTTAATGGAAACGGGTCTGATCAACGCAAATGCGTCTTTTTTAACCTGAAATCGCTGGTGTGCTCTCCTATCCCCTCTTTTTACCGTGTTTTTGTCAATCAATGCAAGAAATGGTGACCGGTTCGTAATCGCAACATCATAATCAGCTTTAAATAATTCATTCGCAGAATACATCCGGTCTGTTTGATTATCGTCATAAAGATATATTTTATCCATTTCACCTCCTATTTTTGCGTGTCTTTCGATAATCCGAAGCCATCAATCTAAGAGATTACTAAACAAACGCCCGGATATTTGATGTTTTGTGTAATAAATGGAATTTATCGACAAATTATTTATTATCGATTTTATTAATTTTGTCCATAGGGGGACGGCTTCATTTTTTCTGAGGGAATTCCCCAGCAGGGAATTTCCCCCATACCAAAGGGAGAATATTCCCGATATGATAGGACATTAATGGGGAGTTTAGATATGGTCAAATAGTTGAATGGAGAATGGTTGCGTAGGAAAATAATTATAAACAATTTCCCCGCCCGATGTGCCTCTTTAATACCCTGATCCGAAAGATCCACATCGGTCCAGCCGGTAAATTTGTTTTCAAGATTCCACAGGCTCTGACCATGGCGAAGTAAAATCAGTTTCAACATTTATCCACCTAATTTGAGTGATAAATCTTAAGAGCCTCCTTCACGTCCACATTTTCCACGGTAATCGCATAGATGGCATCACACATAGCTATTGCATCTTTAAGGGATTTCTGATGAATATTTCTTCCTGTAGCATTCCCCGAAGCTCCGCTCACATGAATCTGGTCATGAAGTCTTTTCAGAAAGACCTCCACATCATCGCTTGAACCTCCGGCGCAAACCACCTTGGTTAGACCGGCTGCCCAGATGGCCTCCTTGAATATCTCTTTTGATTCACAACCTTCCTTTTTGGGATAATTCACCTTAACAAAATCACTGCCAAGACATGCGGCCACGCCGGTGGCACCGGCAATTAAATGAGCATCTTTTTCGTCTGCCACCGCCTTACCTCGGGGATAGACCCATAATACGGTTATCAACCCATGATGGTGCGCATTGTAGACAACTTGGACTGCCTGATGTAACATCTCGGACTCATACTCACTCCCTAAATAGACCGTATAGCCCACTGCCAAGATATTTAGTCCGCTGTTATCACGAAAATCCACTACCTGCTGAACATCCAGCCACTGATTATTGAATGGGTCGGACTGGGATGTTTTGACAAGATTTGTTTTGGAATTCAGCTTTACCAGATATGGGATATCAGGATAAGAACTACCGTATCTGGCAATTAGACCAAGCTGGGTAGCAAAAACACCTATTTTTGCCTGATTTGCGGTTTTTGTAACTCAGCACAACCATCGTGTATCGAGTATCCGTTAAGATTTTCTGTCGGAAAAAACACCAACTTCATGACTTTGGTAATAATTATTGAGCTTGGCAGGGCCAGTCCATGTTTATTTAACCTTAACTTCAATTTCTTCTTTCTTGGCTTTTTCTACCCTGGGTAGGGTTACTTTCAAAACGCCCTTATCAAAAGTTGCATCGATCTTACCGGCTTTTACGACAAAGCTCTCATTGGTTTCGGAGATATCAACAGAAGGCGACCCGTCTTCCGTGAGTATTTTGCCAACAGGTCTTTTGCCAAAAAAATCATCCCGGAGTCAATCCATATCTTTATCTTTTCGAAATGAAATCGATTCGTCCCCAGCTGACCTCAAGGTCGTAAAGGCGGATTTTGTTCCGCCTTTACCTTTCCTTGGGGACTTTTCAACAGAATGAAATGATTGACTGCCCTATTAAGGGATTATCCTGAAGAGTCCTTCTCCAGGTCCTGAATTCGCCTGTTGATCTCGTTCAGGTCATTCTTCATGTCATCGGCCTCAGCCTTGAGCATATTGATCTCTTGTTTAGGTTCCATGGGATAAGGCGCACCATAAGCCGGCTCATACCATCGATCCGGGCCGTACCAAGGGTCAAAGCCTCTTCTGAAACCAAAACCTCGACCATAGCCACGGCCGAACCCGTAACCCCGCCCATACGGCCGTCTATATCCTGCTCCCGCAGGATTACAAAAACCACGTCCACCTCCGGTCATGGGACCTTCTCCCCATGGACCTGTTCCATCCAATCCTGGCATATCAAAGCCACCTCCTTTCCATTACGAATATTCTGCTCCAACTGCCTGCCTTTCTGTGCCCCTTGCTTTCGTCATGGGAAAAGGGTACCCCTTTGATCCAGCGGAGGGCACCTTCACCGCCGGCGTTAAAGTGGCGAGCTCATTCACCATCTTGTTGAATTCCTCCTCCCCTTTCATGGATCTCATGTTCTTCCCCCCTACTTGACTGGCCCACCCACTGCATAATCCCGAGCGTTGGTCTCTGAGGCAGGCCAACTCCATATATATTACTTTAGCTGCCTCTTTAGACGAATGAGCCCGGCCTCGATGCGTGTAAAGGTAACCGTTTTTCTGTTGAATCTGTCAAGGTCCACCCCAACCTTTTTTGCCATGTCGTGGACAATCGGCAGTGGCATAGGATCAGCCTTCCGCCAGTAAGGCCGAAGTTCGCGCAAGAAGATGTTGACCGTCACCGGACCCACACCATAAAAGGCAAGAAAACATGCATCGAGATCTGCCTTGTCTCGCGACGTGTCGTGGATATCCTGCAGGCTTCCCTGATGTTTGTATAGAAGCATCTCGCAGTCGCGCAATATCTGGGTGGATTTTCTCCCGTCGTAGCGCACGTAACCGCCCTCCCTCATAATGGGGTTCACGAGAAATTCCCATCCGGCAGCCAGGATCTTCTCGGGAGCCAATAGGCCGTGCCTTTCAAAGGCCCGATAGGTCTTCTTAGCAATCCCTTCAGAAATGCGCCCGCCGAACAACAAGCTCGCCAAGAACCACTCAAAATAGCCCGCATCGTCACAACGTTTCAGCTCGATGTCAAGTTCCTCGGAATAGAGCTGGCTCCTCTTGAGCTCCTTGACGGATATTTTGGTTCGATCGGTTGTAGCCATTGCACCCTTTGAAAATGTACGCCTGCGGACCTTTTTCGCCCGCTTTCTCGACAAAGCAGACCTCACTGTCGATCTCAAGCTTGTCAAACTTGCCGTCAGGTACGCTGTTTTTCGGACTTCTAGTCCAGCCTGAGAAAGGGATATCTGTCCATATCTTCACGTTTCCATAGGGCGCAACCGGCTTTTAGGCCAACCGTTTCAACGACAACAATGGCATCAGGGTTTTCAAAAACGATATGCCCTGGGCTTCCGGCCCTGTCGAGTGATCTCAGCAGAAAATCATCCAACAGACACTCTTCGTTCATGGAAGACAGCCTCCCCTTGAATCCTCGCCGGTGCATGCGGACATGAAAACTCTTTCCTTTGAGCGCCGGCACCCAGGCAAGTACCGTCTCCTTGGCTTTGGCTTCAAATTCTTCGGGCGTCTGAAAGCTGAAGGTGTGCGTCACCGGCACCAGGCGGCTGATAAACGAGAGGCCCTCGGCGTTTCTTACAATCAGTTCTTCCAAGGCCTCCAGCATTTCTTGAACGTCATCCACCCGTATTACCACAACATTGTAGAAGTCAGTTTTCCTCACGGTACCATATTCCTTGAGAAACTCGCATGCCTCGGGGAAGTGCCCTTCGCAAACGCTGACAACAACATTCCAACGCTTCATCCTGTCCGGCTTAACAATCCTTAGCCCTTTTCTGGATCGACTTCCTGGATGACCTCACGTCTGATCGCCTCATAATGCTCGGCAAGCTCCGGATGCAAGTGAAATAGACACCGGCGAAGGGCTTCCAGTTCAAGTCTGAGGTCGTCTATGTGTGCACGATGTTTCTGTCTTAGAGCTTCTATGCTTTCGCCGGTCACCGCCAGTCGCTGCTCAATGGTTTTGAATTGCTGTTCAATCTCCCCTTCCCGCATGTTGTGACTCCTTATGGCGCAACGCCTTATCCTGACGCCGCGGGTTACTTTGGCTTCTTTCGGGGCGGTAGCGGGTTCTCGCAGAAAAGCAGCTTAATGCCTTTGAAAGCCCCTCCGCCCTTTTCAAGAATTGACGTCATGTGTTCATAGACCTATGCCGTCAATCTTAGCCCCGCACTCCGGGCACTTTCCATCCTGTAAGCGATTTCGTGTTAATGTTAGGCCATAACGCTCAATGAGCAGGGCACCGCAGACGCAGCAATAAGTATTCTCGCCCTCTTCACCAAGCACGTTGCCCTCGTATACATAGTGCAAGCCCTCTTCCATGCCGATTTCGCGAGCGCGGCGGAGGGTAGCCACTGGTGTCGGTGGTCGGTCCACGAGCTTATACGCCGGATAAAACTGGCTGACATGCCATGGTATTCCCGTGCCGACGCTTTTCACAAAACTGGCGATGTTACGCAGTTCCTGCTCACCGTCATTTAAGCCGGGAATAATGAGGGTTGTCACTTCCACCCATACATCAAGCTCTTTCATCAGGAGGATCGTTTCTAATACAGGGTTGAGACGCGCTCCGCAGACCTCCTTGTAAAATTTGTCAGTAAATGCCTTTAGGTCGATGTTAATAGCATCTAAATACGGCGCAATCTGACGTGCGGCTTCGGAGCTCATATAGCCATTACTCACAAATACGTTTTTTATTCCCTCCTTTTGAGCCAGGACAGCGGTGTCATAAGCAAATTCGTAAAAAATAGTCGGTTCGTTGTATGTGTAGGCGATGCTTTCGCAACCGGCGGCTTTTGCAGCTACTACAATCTGATCGGGTGTACGATCATGGCCTATGATTTCGCCTCCGTGTTCATGGGGATATTGAGAGATATCAGAATTCTGACAGTGTTTACAGTGAAAGTTGCAACCCACCGTCCCAATGGAGAACGCCCTTGACCCGGGCAGGAAATTAAATAAAGGTTTTTTCTCTATGGGATCGATATGCTCGGCAATGATTTTACCGTATACGAAACTGTAAAGCTTTCCGCCTCGGTTTTCTCTCACACCACAAATACCCCTTCTTCCCTCTTTAATTTTACACCGATGGTTGCAAAGATTGCAGCGCACCCCATTTTCAAACGTCGATTCATAAAACATAGCTTCCTTCATAAGATCGCTCCCAAGTTTGTTTGTAGTCGTGTGCCCCTTCTTCTTCTCGGATGGCTTTCCGTTACAATATCTTGTTCATCAATCGCTGGACATCCGGATATAGAATAATCCTACCCAAATTGTGAACTCATCTGATCTTATAAGGATTAATAATCAACACAGGAGCAGGTGACTTCTTCACCACATTTTCGGCTACACTCCCAAATATCGTGTGATCCAATCCTTTACGACCATATGTCCCCATGATCACCAAATCTATCTCCTCTGAATCAATGGTTTTTAAGATTTCTGTGGCAGGATCTCCGGAGATTAGCCTTCTTTTTAATTTTCAGTTATTCATATCACGCAATCTTTTCTCGCTACAAACGCGGATCAATATGGTCTGGGCCTCCGCACTCCGGAATGTAGCAGGTGACATCGATGAAATCACACTTTTCGCCACATTCGGGACAAACATCCGGTGGCTTTGGGGCTGTTATGAGAAATCCGCACTTGGCACATTTCCAGTAGGTCAGACCACAATTGGGACAGATATCTCCCTCGAACCTTCCGTCAGCCGTGTAGCCACAAAGTGCGCATGCATATTTTTTTTGTTCTTTTTCCATTTCATTTTCCTCCTGTTTCTTTAATTGTTCTTTCTACTGTGTGAATACATTGAAAAAAATCTGTTATAGCCCCAGGACAATAAAAATGAAGATCTATTCATCGTAACAACCAGATCTATTCTCGCGTCATGGCGGTTCCACACTCAGGGCATTGCTGCTCATAACAGGGAGTTCCCAATTGGTGAGGCACTTTTTCACCACAATTTGGGCAGATACAAGATCCGTCGGGCCCGGCACCAAAACCACTACCGTGACCGCGGCCTCCTTTGCGTTGGACGTTTTGTGTAATAAATGGAATTTCGCGACAAATTATTTATCACCGTCTTTATTAATTTTGTCCATAGGAGGAGGGCTTCATTTCTTCTGAGGAAATTTCCCAGCAGGGAATTTCCCCTATACGAAAGGAAGAATATTTCCGATATGGTAAAATGAGAATCTTCATCTTCAATGACCACAATCGTTAACGTTTCCACGATCAAGCCTCCTTGTCTTTGAGTGTGAAATCTTCGGACTAAGACCAGGTAATCAAGTTTGGCATATTTTTCATGTAATCGTCACCTGCGGGCGTGGCCCTGGCCGTAAACCCGTAGCGGCCGGACAACTCACAGGGGACCCGGCAGCCGTAACGATAATTTCCGTTGCCGAGATCTTCGACGACTGTCATGGGGATCGTGTTGATGCCCTCCAGCGCATCCACCGCTTTCATGTGTCCATTGTAGAGTTCTACAAAAACTTCTTCGGGATTGAGTTCTCCCAGGCTGACCTCTACCGTGACCTCGAAGCTTTCGCCGACGCGAAACGGTCCCTTGCGGGTCTGGACCGGCAGCCCGATGCGGATGTCCTTCCACAGGCTGTGAAGCCGCTTTTCTTGGAGCGCCAGGTTGCGGGCTTCCAGGCCGTTTTTCTTCAGCAGCGTTTTCAGCCGGTGGATGATAGGAATATAATAGCGCTCTTCATATTCACCCACCATTCGCAGGCTGCAGAAATCCTTCATGGCCATTTTCATGGAGGCCTTCATCATCTGAATCCAGCGCTTGGGAAGTTCGCCTTCGTGCTCTTCGTAGAAGCATGGAACTACTGAATTTTCCAACACATTATACAAGGCCTGGCTCTCTGTGGCATCCTGGTAGGCGGAATCGACATATTCTTCGCCGCCGCCGATCCGCCATCCTCGTTCTTCGGAATAGCCTTCACACCACCACCCATCCAAAATACTGACGTTTAGGACACCATTGATGGCGGCTTTCATGCCGGAGGTGCCGCAGGCTTCGAAAGGTCTGCGGGGAGTGCTCAGCCAGACATCGGCGCCTTGAACCAGAGATCTTGTCAGCGCCATGTCGTAGCCCTCAATAAATACCGCGCGTTGACGAATTTCCGGTCTGCGGATAAATTCAATCACGCGTTTGATGATTTCCTTGCCTTTGTTATCCTGAGGGTGGGCCTTACCGGCGAAAATGATCTGCACCGGACGGGTTTCGTTGTTAAGAATGGTCGCCAGCCGCTCAGGGTCCTGAAGCAGCAGATGAGCCCGTTTGTAAGCGGCAAACCTGCGGGCGAAGGCGATGGTTAATACATCAGGATTCAGGACGGCTTCGATCTTGTCGATGTCGCTCTTGGGTGCATTGCGCCTTTGGTATTGTTGTTTTAATAATCCCCGGCAGGTGCGGATCAACCGGGAACGGCTCATCTCGTGGGCCCGCCAGAGCTCATCATCGTAAATTTCATCAATACGGTTAATGTTTTCCGGTCGGCGGGAACTCATATACCATTCCGGTCCCAGGTAGCGTTCAAACAACGGCCAGATTTCCTGAGAAATAAAAGTGGAGACATGCATTCCGTTGGTCACGTGCGAAATCGGGATTTCGTCTTCCGGACGGCCGGGCCACATATGGGCCCACATCTTTCTGGCGGTGCGGCCATGGAGGCGGCTGACACCGTTACGATACTGAGACATTCGCAGGCCCAAAATGGACATGGAAAGCGGCGCGTCCTTATCTAAATCCTCAGGCTGGCCCCAAGATAAAATTTCTTCTTCACCGGCCCCCAGACGTTCTTGCAAAGGCCGAATCCAGGGTTTGACCAAATCCACGGCAAAAGAATCATGGCCGGCAGCGACCGGGGTATGGGTGGTAAACACCGTACAGCGGGGAATAATTTGCAAGGCGGTCTTTAAATCGATGTGATAACGCTCCATGAACATCGCGAGGCGTTCCAGAGCGGAGAAGGCGGAATGTCCTTCATTCATATGGCAAATGGAAGGAAAGATGCCCATGGCCTCCAGCGCCCGAATGCCGCCGACACCCAGCAGAAATTCCTGCGCCAGCCGGCTTTTGGGTTCGGCGACGTAGAGACGGGCCGTAATTTCGCGGCCCTCGGGGGTATTTTCAGGCAGATTCGTATCGAGCAAGAACAGCGAAGTACGTCCCACCCGGATTCTCCAGACAAACGCGTGAATCTCGCCTTGGGGCCCGGTAATTGAAATCGTGATTTCGTTGCCCTGGGGATCCCGGGCACGCTCCAATGGAAGATAATAAAATTCGATTTCCGGATATTCTTCCTGCTGCAAGCCCTCTTGATCGAGGTACTGGCGGAAATAGCCCTTGCGATACAGCAACCCAATCCCGACGAGGGGCAGAGCCATGTTGGAGGCGGCTTTTAAGTAATCTCCGGCAAGGACACCCAGTCCACCGGCGAAAATGGGGATGTTTTCATTGACACCAAATTCCATTGAGAAATAGGCCACCGGCCCAATTTTCTCGTAAATGGACCGTGACGGTTCCGCATTATCCATAACCCGCTTTGTGTAGCGATCTTTTACCCGTTTCAGATGGTCCAAAAAACTGTCATCCGCGGTCAGCTCCTCCAGGCGCGTCTGGCTGACATTGGACAACAGGTAAATCGGGTTTCCTCTGGATTCTATCCAGAGTTGCGGTTCAACGCGTCGAAACAGCGTTATTGCATCCTGTTTCCAGCACCACCAGAGGTTTCGAGACAGCACTTCTAAAAAGGCCAACGGTTTTGGTATGGCGGGATAAACCTGGTAGGTAAGAATACGTTTCATGGCTGTTTCCCTTTTTTAAAGTGATACAAAATTCCAAATAAAGCAAAAAATGTAGTTTAATTTTAATTTGATCCAATATCTTTCATTTTGTTTACGCTCATTTAGTATCTTAGAAATCATTTTCGTGCTTTTTGTGGCAAATATTTTTTGATTCCGGCTTATCCGGGCGAGGGGTTACTCTTTCCATAAATCTATGTCGATGAGGCCGAGCTTTGCAGCATAGCGTGTCAGTTCAACGATATTATGTAGCTCGAGCTTACGCATAATACTGGAGCGGTGGTTTTCAGCCGTTTTGGGGCTGATGAAAAGTTTATCGGCAACCTGGCTTGTAGACAGCCCTTCGGCCAGCAGGACCATGACTTCCTGCTCGCGAGCGGTCAGCAAGTCGTAGCCGCTACCCGTCACAGCGATCTGCTTTTCGGGCAATCCAATAAGCTTGTTTATCACTTTATGGGAAACCGACGTATCCATAAAATAATGACCTTTCAACACATATTCAATTCCCTCCAGGAGCTTTTCCGCAGCCGAGTCCTTTATCAAATAACCCATGGCGCCGGACTGAAATGATTTTACGATATAGTCTATTTTGGAATGCATGCTGACAACCAATATGCGTATTTTTGAGGAAACTTTTAAAATATCACCGATCAGCACAAGACCTCTTATATCCGGCAGGGCCATATCCAACAAAACCAGATCGGGCTTGAATTCTTTTACCATTTGAAGTCCTTCATGCCCGGTGCCCGCTTCCCCAACCACTTTATACTCGGGGTTGTTCCCTATGATCGTCTTAAGGCCCTCCCGGAACAGAGGATGGTCGTCAATGATTAATATGCGCTTTTTCTGACTCATTTTTCTTCTTCTTAAAAGGAATTTTTATCAATATTTTTGTTCCCTGCATGGGGCGTGATTGAATCGTCATTTGGCCGCCAAGCAGGTTGACCCTCTCTTTCATGCTTCGAAGTCCCATCCGTTTCTCATTGCTTAATGCAAGTTCTCGCGCCTTTACATCAAAACCTTTACCGTTGTCTTCAATGCGAAGGATGATATTTGGAGATGCCCCCATCAGCATTATGTTCACCTGTGCGGCATCGGCATGTTTGCGGATATTGTTCAGGCCTTCCTGAACCAAACGGTAAATATGGATTTCGGAATTAGAATCCATGTCAAACGAGTGTAACCCGGCCGATTGGAAATTAACTTTACTTTTACTATTTTCAGAAAACTCTTCACAATATATCTCAAGTGCCTCCACAAGGCCCATTTCACTCAGGCCGGGTGGCTGTAAACCATAGGCAAGATTACGGACAGCTGTGATTGTCAGCTCGAGGAGTTTGGATAATTCCACCATTTTCCCCCTTAATTCAGGAAATATGGCTGGTTGATTTTCGAATAGAATGTCACAGCCAATTTTCAGCGTAGAAAGGTTTTGGCCTATGCTGTCATGGAGTTCATAGGAAATCATCTGCCGCTCACGTTCCTGGGCCTGCATCAGCATATGAGAAAGGTTATGAACAAGATCTTCGGATTGCTTGCGCTCTGTTACATCGGTGAGAAAATTCAGGGTGGCCGGATTGCCCTCCCATGTAATTAAAACCCCTTTATTTTCAAGCCATATTGTTTTACCATTTTTTTTGATAATTTTAAAAAGATATATTTCGGGTGCCTCTTCGCCTTTAAGCCTTGTAATGTGGTGTTCCATTACCATCGCTCGATCATCCGGATGGACAAAGTCAACAAAAGGCCTGGAAGTTAATTCCTCCTCTGAATAACCCGATAGATTTACAGCATGAGGGTTAACAAGTTTCAAATACCCATTATGAGTTAGCACAATACCGATCGTCGCATTATCCACCACAATACGGTATTTTTCTTCAGACTTTCGCAGGGATTGCTCAAGCTTTCTTTCGCGAATTACATTATCAATGATACCGGGCAGCAGTGTAAAAAAGTCCCCGGATTTAACTAAATAATCTTTGGCCCCCGATTTCATAGCGCGTACAGCAATATTCTCGTTTCCATGACCTGTGATCATAATAACCGGGATATCTATATTTCGTTGATTTAAAGCCTCCAAAAATTCTATACCATTCATGCCGGGCAAGAGGTAATCAATTATTATGATGGTAGGCATGATTTCATCGAGCCTTTTAATGCAGGGGTTTGCCTCCTGGAAATGATACACCGAAGCGTATGGAAACTTTCTGGCAATGGCGCGCTTCATGAGGTCGAAATGAGATTCCTCGTCTTCAATAATCACGAGCGTTAACGCTTCCACGATCAAGCCTCTCAAAATACTTTTCCTCGATACCAACGCCGTTATCAAAGTATCTTTTCTCAGCTGTCACCCTGTAATGAGAAAGATTTTATCTGCTCCTGTTTCCGCGTATGCTTAACAACGGGACCGGACAGTGGCGGAACATTTTTTCTGCCGTGGAGCCGAAAAGAATGTCTTCAAGATTGCTGCGGCCCTTGGGACCCATAACCACAAGGTCGGCACCCTCATCCCTAACGGCCTGAATTAGCTCGCGAAACGGTATTCCAATCTTAAAGACCTTTTTGACAGGAAGATGGCTGGCAGATATTTCTTCAATCAGTTCATTCATACGTTCTAATCGACGTTCCATTTTATCCTTTAAAAACTCATTTTCAGAAATAGCGCCGCTATACATTGCTGCCATTCGGACTGAGTTTACATCTTTTTCGTTAATTACATTGGTTATAATTATATCGGCCTTCAAATCCTCGGCCAGCTCGGCAGCATATTTTAGCGACTCTTTTGAATACTCAGAAAAGTCACAAGCCACCATGATTTTACTGATTCTTTTCATTTTCTCCCCCTTTGTGGGCGCAAGTTTATCCGAACCTTCATTAAAATAAAGCAAGAGACATGCCAAGAATGGCTGTTGGAGACATGACAAAATAACACCTTGATAAGTCAGAATATTTCTAATACTGAATGCGATTCTTACTTCGGATGGAAATGGAAAGGATGTCAGAATTTTTTACAAAATGTAAAAGCACAAGTGAGTTCGCTTCGCTCATCCCGCTATATAGCGGGAGAATGTTGGAATAATGGAATAATGGGTTTTTGGGATGCTGGTGCAATAGTTTATTGAAAGAATGTACCTGACAAAAACATAAAAAAACTGGAAACCTCCTTTAAAAAACATCATTCCAATATTCCAACATTCCATTATTTTTATCCCATGAAACTTTTTTTTCTATTTCACTGGGACCATTTATAGTACAAAACTCAAGTTCCCTAAAACCCTTTTAACTTCGATAAGTTGTAGAATTTTCGAGAAGTCAAATTATTTCGGGTCTTCTGTAACAGAAGTCTCGAATTTAATTCCGTATTTTTCGATTCTGGAATGAAGGGTGGGTCTGGAAAGTCCGAGCAGTTTCGCCGCCTTTGAGCGGTTTCCACCGGTGAGTTTTAACGTTTCGCTAATAACGATACTGGTAAAGTGGCCCATGCAGGCATCAAAAACGTTTTCATCCGATTGAGAGGTAAGCATCTGATACACCCATTGTCGAATGGCCTGATCACCTTTTGCTAAGTCTGTTGTGGTTCTGCTTTCATTTACGCCGCTGATGGCCTGCGAAATGTCTTTCTGAGAAATGGGAGCACCGCGATTAAAAATCAATGCCTTTTGAAGTGTGTTGCCCAGCTCGCGCACATTACCCTGCCAGGGGGAGGCGGTAAGTATGGCCTTTGCCTCTTTAGTAATTCCCGGGTTTTCAACACCCGCTTCACGGGAAAAGCGGGCCAGAAAGTAATCGGCCAGTACCGGAATATCCTCGGTTCGTTCTCTCAGGGAAGGCAAAAAGATACTGACCACCTTGAGCCGGTAGTAAAGGTCTTCACGAAAACGTCCCTGGTCCAAAGCGAATTCAAGGTCACGATTGGTGGCGGCGACAATTCTTACGTCCACGGGAATGGTGGCCCGGCCTCCAAGCCGCTCAATGCTTTTTTCCTGGAGCAAACGCAGGATTTTGGCCTGGATGCTTAACGGCATGTCCCCAATTTCGTCCAAAAATATGGTTCCGCCGTGGGCCTGTTCTATTTTTCCCACCCGTCGATGAGCAGCTCCGGTAAATGCTCCTTTTTCATAACCGAACAGTTCGCTCTCTAAAAGGCTTTCGGGAATCGCGACACAGTTGATCACCAGAAAGGGTTTGTTTGCCCTCTGGCTGTGCTGGTAAACGGCCCGGGCGACCAGTTCTTTGCCCGTACCGGATTCGCCTCTGATTAGGACCGTAGCATCCGTCGAGGCAACCCTGCCGATGGCTTTGTAAATCTCCTGCATGGGCCTGCTCCGCCCAATGATGGCATCGCGGAAACTCTCATCAGGTACGGGATCCATATCCACCGGTGAACGCATGAAACGGCCGGCTTCCAAGGCCTGTTTAATCACCGTCAACATGTCAGGGATATCAAAGGGCTTGAGAATATAGTCGAATGCCCCCATCTTTGTGGCTTTGATGGCGGTTTCAGTAGTGCTGTAGGCGGTCATGATAATCACAGGAAGTTTGGGCTCTATTTCGTGAATGACCTGAAAAGTTTCAAAGCCATTCATCCCCGGTAAACGCATGTCCAGGATAACAAGGTCCGGAATCTCCTTTTCTATTATTTTAAGACCTGCTTCCCCGGAAGCAGCGCATTCAGAGTGATAGCCCTCTTCTTTCAAAAGCTTGTCAAAACTTTTGCGCAACTGGTCATCATCGTCAATGATCAGAATGGTACTCACGATCTCATCCCTTTATCGGAAGTATGATGATAAACGTCGATCCTTCACCTTCCTTTGATTGGATATCCAGCCGGCCCTGGTGCTCTTCAACAATCCGGGTTGCGATGCTCAATCCCAGGCCCGTACCCTCTTCTTTGGTGCTGAAAAAGGGTTGAAAAATTTTGTCGTGAATCGATTCGGGTATACCCGGGCCGTTGTCCTTCAGTCGAATTACCGCAACCCTGCCCAGCGGCGGTACGAAATCTTCTTCCTCTTGGATGACAATGGATCCTCCCTGTGCCATGGCCTCACATGCATTAATCATAAGATTAACCAGAACTTCCTTTAATTGCTCCGGATCAGCCTGGATCTCCGGAAGCAGACGTTCCCGATTCACATCAACGGTCACGTCATATGATTTCAGTCTGTGTTCCAACAACTGCAGGCCCATGTCAACCACTATAGACGGACTGATCTGCTGCATTTTAAGCCTGGGCGGCCGTGAAAACTCCAGAAAACTCTGCACAATGGCGTCGGTATGGCGAATTTCCTCGGAGATCACATCAAAGTCTTCTTTCTGGTAATCGGTCAGTTTCAGGGACCGGCTTAGCGAAAACAGGCGCATTTTTACCGATGTGAGCGGGTTGCGAATGCTGTGGGCCATTCCGGCCGCAAGTTTACCTACCATGGCCATCTTTTCGGCTTGCAAAAGGTGTTCACGGCTGCGCTCAAGCTCGATGTGAGTCTGGCCGGCTGCTTCGATCAAGTCGTGGACGCTGCGACTGATTGCTTTGACTTCGTCACCCGACTTTTTCATAGCACCTTTCTTATTCGCCTCCTGAGCCAGCCGGTGTAAGGGATCTAAAATCTGGTTTGCCAAAATAAAGGCCAAAAGGACACACAGAGAAAAAACAACAAGTATAGCAGATCCTGCCATAAACCTGAGTTTTCGGGCCTGGAGCATGCTTTTGTTCCTGGCCAGCATGATTTTTTGGGTATGAAAATCTTTGTATGTTTCGCATAATTCCAGGATGTTAAAAAACCGATCGCGCACTTTCCGGTGTAGTTTGGCGCCTTGTTCCCGCTCTCCGGCTTTATAATGGGCGATAACGCGGTCTTTGGCGTTAATGTAAAGCCGGTATTCCCGTTCGATTTCATCAATGGCTTGTTTTCGCTGCTGATCTTCAACCAGCAAGCGGGCGGTACGGAGCTGTTCATTGAATATCTGTCGGTATTTTCCCAGTTGCCTGAGCCAGTCGGGATCACCATCTAAAAAATAGTAAGATACAAAACCTTTTTGATTGATAAGGGAGGTTTCAAAAGATTCGGCAGACTGGTACGCAACCAGGTCCCGGTCGATAATTTCCGTCAACACCCGTTCAAGGCGATATGTATACCATACCGTTATTAGACCGCCTAGCAAAGTAATAAAAACCAGGGCGGCCAAAATCAGATAAATCCGGTTGCGAAGATTGATACGATGCCACACTGAAAGATCCTATAGTGTAAAGAATACCGACCCGGAGGGCCAGGCTTTGATTTCACCCCAGAGGGATAGCGTCACCCTTTATATCGCATGGAATAATAGAATGTTGGAATGTAGATTTTAAAAGGATGTTATTTATTTATTAAATCCTATGTCAAGATAAAATTTATAATAACCCCATTTCCCAGTTCCTCAAAACCCATCACTCCATTATTACAGTATTTCAACATTCCAAATGCAGGGCTACTGACCTAGCGTAAATTCAGATTCAACATATTTTAATGAAGAATCCACACCTTGAGGGCATATAAAAGATGAACGTCGAACATCGAACGTTGAACATCGAATAATGTATTCTACCATTTATAATAAAGACAAAGCGAAGCGCCTTCCACATTCGACGTTCGACGTTGAACGTTCGATGTTCGATGTTCAAATTGTTGCGTCTGAAATTACGACTAAACCTTCATATCACCTTGAAATTACGTATACAGGTCAGGAGTTCTGAAGTGGGGCAACGCCCCTAATCTCTTTAATGTAATGTCACGGGCATTCCCATCAGAGGCCATAGAATATAGGCCGCAAAACCGACCAAAACCATCAGCATGATACTGGCCGGTATGCCGTACATAAAGAACTCCCCGGTTGTAAACATCTTTGAATCGTAAGCAATTGCATTGGGCGCCGCCCCCACCAGCAGCAGAAACGGCATGCCCGCCGTCACCAGGGAAGCAAAAAGAATCACTTCCGGGGCGACGCCAAGATAAGGAGCAATCACCAGTGCCACCGGCAGAGAGATGGCAATGGCGGCCACGTTCATAATGAAATTGGTCATAATCATGACAAAAAATGCGATGCTCAGTACGAAAACAAACCAGTTGGCTTTTTGAAACATACCCAGCCAGTTGACGGCCATCCATCTGGCGGCACCGGTATCCCAGAGACAAAAACCGATGCTCATGGCACCGGCAAACAGCAGGATGATGTTCCACGGAATATCTTCAAGATCGTCCAGATCGAGAATGCCGATGACAAAAAACAAGATGGTTGAAATAAGAATGATGGCTGTCTTGTTAATCGGTTTTAACATCGGAATAAAGGATCGCAGGGACATGGTCAGGATACAGGCAAAAACAATGGCGGCAGCATAAATCTCTTTGCGGGTAATAGGACCCAGTTCGGCATTGAGAACTCTGGCTTTTTCCCTCAGGCCGGGGATGACCTTTTTTTCGGGTTTCATAAAAATCATAAAAAAACCCCACAGCAGAAACGTCATGAGCCAGCCGATGGGAAACATGTAATAGCTGAGCTGAAAAAAGGTGATGTTTTTACCCACAATATCGTTAAAAAAGCCGACGGCCACGGCCCCGCGCGCTGCTCCCAAAAGGGTCACGATGCTGCCGGCCCCGGCCACATAGGCCATGCCGATAAAGAGTCCTTTGCCAAATTTGGTGGGTTTGTCTCCTTCCCCGTAAAGGCTGTAAACCGCCAGCAAAAGGGGATAAATTGTAGCTGCCACGGCCGTATGGGCCATAATGTGCGTCAGGGCTGCGGTAACCACAAAACATCCCAGATATATCATGCTGGTTTTTTCTCCTACGATTACCAGCATCTTGTAAGCCAGGCGTTTGGTCAGGCCAGTCTTGGTAAAAACCAGTCCGATAACGATGGAAGCAAAGATGAACATTACCGAAGGGTCCATAAAATCGTTAAAAGCTACCTTGGCCGGACGAATCAGGAAAAGGGCCTGAAGTACACCGATGGCCAGACTGGTTACGCCGATGGGCACCACTTCAAAGACCCACCAGGTTCCGGCCAGAAGAAAAACGGCGATCGCCCCTTTTCCCGCCTTGCTCAAGGGGAAATGTTCTCCCATGGGATCTATGGCATCGGGCCAGGGAGATGAATAAAAAGTGACTGCAAACAGTGCTATTCCTATTGAGAGTAACAGATATCGTTTCCACTCGAATTTGCCTTTTTCAAGGACCATAGAATCGCTTGTCATATACCTTTCTCCTTATCTGAAATATTGTAACAAGTAACAATCAAAGGGTGGCAACCCAACCCAGATAAACCGGAAAAGTTATAAGTGAGCTAAAGTTTGAAGTGCCTAAAGTTAAGGTGTCGCTTTCAGCCGTCGTAGCTACAAGCTACTATGGCGAAGTCGGCTCGCTCCGTTTATTTATATAAAATTGACAGAATTCCATAACTTTAGGCACTTTAGGTCACTTTAGGCACTTTAAACTTTATTAGTTAAGAATTTTTTTGGCATAAAAAGCACAAATTTCATATCTAAGAAATAAACTTAATTTGATTCAACTGGAGTTATAATTCGCAGGCTTTCATAGCCTTGACAATCTCCATAAACACATCGGTTTTCCTCAAAATCCCCACGATCTTGTCGTCTTTCATCACAAGCAAAGACTGATGATGTCCCATGACAAGTTGATTGATGGCCTTGTCCAGGGATGCATCTTCATTAATATATTCGCCTTCACCGGGGGTGTACATAAATTCTTTTACTTTTATCCGGGCGGCTTTTCTGCAAATATCATCCATGGGTTTGTCCCAAAAGCGGAGTTGTTCGAGCATCGTCTCTTGAAACCGCTTGGTTAAACCAAAACGGGATAATGATCCCGAAATACCCATTGCTTCATATTTCGGTTCCAAGGCTCTCAGTACATCCAGTTGGCTCACTTTGCCGACAATATTATTATCCTTATCATATATCAGAACCGCCTTATGTGGAAAGCGGGTCTGGTCAGACTCTTCTAACGCTTTTTCCAGTGCCATAACAGCCTCGAATAAAGTGGCCTCTTGAGAAACCGTTGAATATTCAGCAAAGGGAATCATCAATTCTCTCACGACTTTCTTTTTCATACCAGTCCTCCTGAATGGTTGGATTTAGTGCCTTTTTCTTTAGGGATAAATGTTTAGGTTGGAAATTTGCCGGCAGGATGTTATAGATACTTTTTTGTGTGTCTATCTTCTCAAAGCCGTTATTTTCTGAACCAATCCCGATATAATGTGTAGGCGAATTTTAGAAATGGCCTTGAAGTGAACTGCGTATCATTCGCTATCAGTGCTATTACAAGCCATTACCAGCCTCTTCTTTTGAGAAGGCCGTTAATTTCAGCTTTGCGAATACGCTCTTCATGTTCAGCCTTAATTTTATGAGCACTCATGATTTTTTCCACCAGACTCTCCGTCTCGGTAGGCTTCATAAGATAATCGTAAGCTCCTAATTTCATGCCTTCAATGGCGGTATCAACCGTTGCGTTGCCGGTGAGCATGATAACATTAACAAGTGGCTTTAAGTCCTTAATTTCCCTTAAGGTTTGAATGCCGTCTTTTCCCGGCATGAGAACATCCAGAACAACAACGTCAAACTCGGATTCCCGTATCAGGCCCAGGGCTTCATCCCCGTCGAGAGCGGTTTTAACATCAAAGTCCCTCACCTCTAAACGCTGGGCCAAGGTTTCAACAAAATCTTTTTCATCATCTACCAACAGTACTTTGATTTGCATTTATTGTTCTCCCATAAACCCATTATTCTTTTTCCTCATCCATAATTTTTTTGGCTGTTTCGAATTCGCCGGCCTCTGCAAAACTAGCCGCCACCATAGAGGATTCAAATTTACTCTTGTAGGCCTTTGTTATGGTCCGCATGAGCTTTTCAAATTCCACAGGTTTTTGCAGATATTCAAATACGCCCAACCGTCGGGCCTCTTTTTCATCTTTCTCCGACCCGTGACCTGTCAGCATGATAATCTGAACGCCCGGGTAGGCTTTTTTTGCACGCCTTAGAACCTCCAGCCCGTCAATTCCGGGCATTTTAAGATCTAAAACCATGACATCCGGAAGATCTTCATCCATGCTCTTAAGAGCCTGTTCCCCGTTTAATGCAACATCTGATTTTACCTCTCGCATCGCGATTCGTTCAGCAAGGGTCTTTACGAATTCTTCTTCATCATCCACCAGTAACACTTTCATTTCTTTCATCATTTTTATCACCTAGATTTATTTTTTAAAGTTTTCAAAAAGGAATCAAATTAGCCTTATTTTTTCCGGTTTCCCAGTATCAGCTTTTTCAGCTTTTGTAAAGCATGATCCGGGTACAAATTCAGGAAAAATCAAACGCTAGCGGCTTATCTCATTCGGAAAACTCAGCACAATACCATGTTCGATTTCATCTAAATGGGCAGATCCTTGCAGACAGGCGGCAATTTCTTGTAAATCCTGCCAGTTTTTAGATTCGGAGATGTCCCGAGAAAACTCGGTTTGCACGGGAAGCTCTCCTTTGCATACCACGTGAACAGCGTTTTTTCCCTCAAGTTTACGGATCCCGATATTAATTTCTCCGCCGGCGGACATAACAGTAAAACAGCATTCCAAACTCGCAAACAAGGCCATATGTATTTGAACATGACGGGTAACAAGAGTAACGGGTGGGGCTTCTTGATCTGGGGGCACGGTTTTCAAAACAACGTGCTTAAGTCGGGCAAAGCGCTGCGCCAGTATAACCAGTTGTTCGGTGGTTTCCTGAAGGTCAATCTTCGATAGGGTTTCATCGGTACTATGGGCAAATCTGTTAAGCCGGTCCGTTAAGTTAACCCCTCGCTCAATCTGGTCTTTTATTCTAACAATAGAATTTTGAATTTTCTCCTGATGTTTAATTATAGCTTCCGGTGAAATGGATATAATGTCTCCCATCAATCCGGAGGATTCTCTGATGATGGCCAGAACGTTCTTCAGTTCATGCGTAATGCCGGCGGTAATTTTTCCGAAAAAGGCAACCTCTTTGTCTTCACATTTATTCATGGTTTTACCTCGTGAAAGAAAAACGGCTAGGGTTGGCTTTCTATGGCCTCTTGTATTTTTTTTATTAACTCTTCGATATTTATGGGCTTCATCAAATAATCGAAAGCGCCCAGTTCCATTCCTTTAATACCCTCCTTTGTGGATCCTCGGCCGGTCAGGAGAATAACAGGAATTTGGGGTTGTTGAGCTTTAATCCATCTGAGGACCTCAAGGCCTCCGAGACCCGGCATCAACACATCCAGGATGACAATCTCGGGGGTATCCGCCTCAATAATTTGCAACGCAGCTTCACCGTTTAAGGCTACCCGCGCCTGAAGCCCTCTTAATTCAAGCCGTTCGGCAAGAGTTGTGACAAATTCTTCCTCATCATCAACAAGTAAGATTTTTAAGTTTTTCATCTCATTCTCCTGAACCAATTTTTGCCTTTTTCGGCAAATAAACTGTGAATATACTGCCTTCTCCTTGCTTGCTCTCGACCTTGATCTCTCCATCCATTTTTTTCACAATCCCGTAAGTAATTGCAAGTCCCAAACCCGTGCCCTTTTCTTGTTTTGTGCTAAAAAAAGGATCAAAAATACTTTTGAGTGTTGCTTCAGACATGCCGCTTCCATTGTCCTGGATAGAAACTCCCACGGTATCCGCATCTTCTTCCCATGAGGTGATCACTATCTCGCCCTCATCTTCCACCGCCGCAAGGGCATTGTTAATAATATTCAAAAAAACCTGTTGAACCTGTCCCCGGTCGGAACAAATACGGGGAAGATTATCCGCCAGTTTAAGAACCAGTTCAATATTTCGATATAAGGCTTCCTTTTCCAGGAAACCGAGCGTCTCTTGAATAAGTTCGTTTAAATCTAATTCTACAAGCTGAATTTCCATCCGGCGTGCAAAGCCCAGCAAACGATGGGTAATGGCCCTGCAGCGTTCAACCGATTTAAGTATCGAATCTGTCAGCCCCAGAAATTTTTCCTTATTCTGAAAATTATCGTCATATGCAACCAGGTCTTTCATTAAGCCTGCCTTTTCGTTGATGATCGCCATAGGATTATTGATTTCATGGGCCACGCCGGCAGCCAGCCTTCCGATTGATGAAAGCTTATGAGTATGCTGCAACTCGCGAAAGGTTAATTCACGTTTTTCATCGGCATCTTTAACCCGTGTTACAAGAGTGTCCGTAAGCTTGAAAACCACCAGAATTATTAGCGCGACACTGGAGATAAAAATAAAAAACATTCGAGTTCTTAGCGTATGCCAGGTGTGCAACACATCAGATTTGGGTTTAACCAGAACCAGAGCATAATCCGAACTTGAAAAGGGCGCAAAAGCTATCAGTATTTCACGGCCCCGGGGATCTGTTGCCTCGGTGACGATGGGCTCATAATTCCCCCGGGGAAATGACAACGGGCAATGATCCAGTATTTCCCCGTAAAACCTGGAAGAGGTCTGTATGATTCCGTTACGGTTAATTAAAAAGGCATCGCTTTCGGGATTCAGCCCCATGGAGGCGATAATATCGTCAAACTTGCTGGTATCAATGGTAGCACGAAGGATCAAAGCCGAGCCGTCTTCTGTTCGTTTCATCACGGCAACAGCCACATGGGGAAATTTTCTGTAACCCATGAATACATTGCTGATGTAAGTTCCCTTGACCACGACTTCCTGAAACCATTTTTGTTCTGAATAATCTTTCCCCAAAAAGTCATAAGGCCCGGCATAGCTCAACTGGATGCCTTTGTTATTAATTAAGCCCAAATCCACCAAACAGCAATATTCATCCATAAGTACGTTAAAAATACGATTCATGGTCTTTTGGTCGGAAAGTTCTTTAAAAGAATAGGAAGTGGCGATGAATCTAATCACGGAAAGGCGCTCTTCGAAAAAAAGCTCAAAGGTATGCTTGGTCTTATGTGTGAGTGTTTGCAATGGAATAACAATTTCTTTTTTAATGCTGGAGTGATATTCATGCTGGTAAATGACCGCCATTATAATCAGGGGAATTATGGTTATCAGGATCATCAATATAAAAATATTTCTTCTGAGTATACGGTAACGATCTGCATTGTCATCATCAGAATGACCCAAGAAACCTTTGCTTAAAAGCGTCCATAAGTTTTTGAAGTTCATAATTCAACGGGTCCCTCTTGTAGAAAAGTATGTCCCCGGATCGAAGCGTATTTTCAAATGCGGCTTCAGAATCGTTTCCGAGGAAATATAACTGAATCCGGAACCCAACGTGCCGGATCCAAACCAGGCGAAACATCATTACAATGGGACAATATAGGTAACTTTTCCGGCATTATCTACTATATTATTGTTTCGATTTTGTACACACCTTTTATCGTTTTATTCCGTATTATAGATTTATCATAGAGACCAAAACTTGTAAACTTGCATTTATCCAAAGACTCTCGGAGTAATTTTACAATACCCACTGTCTATATATAACGCACAGCAAGGCACTTTTCCATTTTCCCTGAACCCCTGGCCCAGCCCATAATCATAGAATGCCTGTGTCTGAGACATTGGAATCACAAATTCTTTTCACAGACCGGTCTCACCAGCACGGGCTATAATTCCAGTTCCGTTTAGAGCGGGATTCCGTTATTTTCCCGCCAGGTCGGGATGAGCCAAGCGGACTAAACTAACTTGATTTATACCATATTTTCAATTGACATTGCATGAGAGGTAGTATAAAAGGATTTGCTTAATTCTTTGTCAATCTTTGTCAAACTTCCCGGTTTGGCTTAATGCCGGTACATATCTTGTTGAAATGTTGAAGATAACTATTTAGGAGGAAGAAATGGGGAAAAATGGTAAATTGTGGGTGATCATTCTGGTTTGTTTATTTTCGTTGCCTGTATTGATATCCCCTGCTTTTGCAGAAGTATCAGCCGAGGCTGCTTCAAATGGCCATGCATGGTGGTTCTGGCCGCTGATCCTTTTTATAATAACTTTTATTATGGGAATATTCGCTGTTCTGGGTGGTGTGGGCGGTGGTGTGCTATATGTGCCGATCATCAGCGGGTTTTTCCCTTTTCACCTGGACTTTGTTCGTGGCACCGGCCTTCTTGTGGCCCTTTCCGGCGCACTGGCAGCCGGTCCCGGACTTTTAAAGATGAACCTTGCAAGCCTGAGACTGGCAATTCCTGTAGCTCTTATCGCCTCCACCTGTGCGATTATTGGCGCCATGATCGGTCTTGCGCTGCCCACCAATATCGTTCAGATTGCCCTTGGAGCCACCATTATCGGTATTTGTGTTCTTATGCTAACTGCCAAAAAATCCGAACTCCCGGATGTTCCCAAGGCGGACAGGCTCTCTTCGGCTCTAAATATATGCGGCGTTTATCAGGAAGCCAGCTCCGGCGAGATTATCGACTGGAAAATACACAGAACACCCTTAGGATTGGCGCTGTTCATCCTGATCGGCATTATGGCCGGCATGTTCGGACTGGGAGCCGGGTGGGCCAATGTGCCGGTGCTCAATCTTCTTATGGGAGCACCCCTGAAAATCAGTGTTGCAACCAGCAAATTCCTTCTTTCCATTACAGATACTTCTGCGGCATGGATATATATGAACAAAGGCTGTGTGATTCCCATGATGGTAGTTCCCTCTCTTGTGGGAATCATGCTCGGTTCCTTTGTTGGCGTTCATTTGCTCAAAATCGCCAAGCCTACATTTATCCGGTGGATGGTGATCGCAATTCTGGCTTTTGCCGGTGTTAAAGCCCTGTCCAAAGGTCTTGGATTTTAAACACAAATTTGAATCTCATTACAAATACACAAAAATACACAAATAGATATCAAAAACAGGAGAAAGGTAAATGGACGAAAAATCGACTGCCTCTCTGGAAGCAACTCCCGAACAGATTCTATATGCTAAAATACTGGAATGGGGTATGTACATAGGCTTATTAATTCTTTTTATAACTTTTGGTCTTTATACAATCGGCATTATGGATCCTTATATTCCGATGAATAAAATCTCAGGTTACTGGAATTTGAATGTCCATGACTACCTTGAACACACCGGAATCAAAGACGGATGGGCCTGGGTCCACATGGTAAAATACGGAGATTTTGTTAATTTCATCGGTATTGCCATACTGGCTGGTGTTACCAGTATATGCTATGCTGCAATTGTGCCTACACTTCTGAAAAGCAAGGACATAGTTTATGTAATTCTGGCAGTGCTCGAAGTCATTGTCCTTACCGCCGCTGCCAGTGGAATTCTTGCCGTGGGGCATTAGCCTGATTGGTTATTTTGTTTGCCGTTTTTCACAAAATATCGAGCTATTATTCTTCAGAATCGATTTCAAATCGCTTAATTTTGCGCCAGAGTGATACCCTGTCTATACCCATTATTTTCGCCGCCTTGGTTTTATTACCATCGCATTTATCAAGTACCCACTTAATGTAGTTTTTCTCCTGTTCCTCCAAAGTGGGAAACTCGGAATCATGCCGGCGGTAGGTTTCAACCGAAAGATTGCGGATATATTCCGGAAGATCGCCCACCTGTATCTCCGGCCCGCTTGCCAGAGCCACAGCTCTTTCGATGACATTCTCCAGTTCTCTGATATTTCCCGGCCAGGTGTATTGACAGAGTAATTCCATGGATTCCCTTGCAATACTTTGAATATCCTTTTTCATGGCCTGACATTTTTGATTTAGAAAATGATATGCCAGCAGCGGAATATCACCGTCACGATCGGATAGCGAGGGAAGTTTTATTGTAATCACATTGAGACGATAAAACAGATCCTGTCGGAAATGACCTTTTTCTACATCCTCCTTGAGATCGCGATGAGTAGCGGCGATGAAGCGCACATCAACAGAAACGGGGGCCTCCCCTCCAACCGGTAAAACCTCTTTTTCCTGAATAACACGTAATAGTTTTACCTGCATGGTCAACGGCATATCCCCGATTTCATCCAGAAAAATACTTCCGCCGTCCGCCACCTTAATCAGGCCTGCTTTTGCTTTTGTAGCGCCGGTAAATGCATCCTTTTCATGGCCGAAAAGCTCATTGGCCATCAAATCTTCTGTGAAAGAGCCGCAATTAAAGGCTATAAATTTTTTTTCGGAACGTAGACTAAGCTGGTGGATTGACCTGGCTACCAGTTCCTTGCCGGTTCCGCTTTCTCCAAGTATTAGAACATTAATTTCAGAAGGAGCAATCTGATTGATGGTTTTCTGGACCTCTATCATTGTACTGCTCTGGCCCACTATAGAGGAAATCTGTACGCACCTTTTGAGCGTTTCTTTAAGTTCCAGATTTTCAAGTTGTAGCCGTCGTTTTAAAAGAGCTTCTCTGGCGATCTTGCGGACTTCTCCGATCTTATACGGTTTTGCAATGTAGTAATAAGCGCCTTGATGCATGGCCTCAACGGATGAATCCACGGTGGCATAGCCGGTAATCATGATTACTTCGGTGTAGGGTTGAAGTTCTTTTGTTTTCCGTAACACCTGCATCCCATCCACATGCTCCATTTTCAGATCAGTGATGACCAGATCAAAGCTTGTTGATTGAAGCAATTCGATAGCTTTTTTCCCGTTGTTTACGGAGATAACCTGGTATTCTGTTTTAACGAGGATATGCTCGAGATTTTTACGCGCGATATCCTCATCTTCCACAACAAGAATGATTTCTTTATTATTCTCCACGGTAATCATTTAAATCCGGACTATGTTAAGTAATTAACTGGATAGTATAGGAATTTCCTTTTTTGGACACAGACCCGCCTGCCATGCAAGGCACGAGCGGGCAGGTGAACACAGATTATCAAGATTCTTAAATTGCAAAACAACAATATTATCTGTGTATATCTGCGAAAATCTGCGTCCTATTTAACTTAACAATATTTGAAATAAGAGAATACGAATATCTAATGGTTCCTTATTCAGGCTGATCGAAAGGTAAAAAACAGGTAAATGTTGTTCCTTTTCCAACTTCACTGGAGACTTTAATTTTGCCACCGTGTTGTTCTATAATGCCGTATATAATAGAAAGCCCCAGACCGGTACCTTTACCGACTGCTTTTGTGGTGAAAAAGGGGTCGAAAATCTTTGGAATAATTTCTTTTGGGATACCTTCCCCCGTATCTATAACCTGGAAACAAAACCCGCTGTTACTTTCTTGTTTACATGCCTTGATGGTAATGTCCCCGCCATTTTTCATGGCCTGAATGGCATTTACGATTAGATTGATTAAAACTCGTTCGATTCCTAAAGGACTGACAATGGCCTGTATATCGTCGGGCACTTCCGCTTTAAGAATTATATTATCGGGCACCTGTGATTTAACCCGTTTGATTGCGTTGTTAACCAGATCATTAAAATAAGCCTGTTTTAAAGTAAGAGATCTCTCCCGTGCAAATTCCAGCAGTGATTTAACAATTTCCTTACTCCTTTCCACCTCTTTTTCCGCACCGATCAAAAGCTCTTTTTTATATTCGAAATCGTCGTCTTCCAGCTCTTCAACCAAAATCTGAATTGAAGTGGAAATATTATTGAGCGGGTTATTCAATTCATGTGCCACGCCTGAAGTCAATCTCCCCAGAGAGGCCAGTTTTTGAGCCTGCACCAACTCTTTGTTCCGTTTGTTCAGCTCACTGATCATATTATTAAGACTGGTTACCAGGGATTCAAATTCGTCGCCGGTTTTTATTTCTGGTATGTTTTCAAAATCTCCCATGGCTATTTTTGTAATGGCATTGCCAATGGTTTTCAAAGGACGGCCCACATTAAAGATTAAAAAAAGAGCAACTAAAATAGACAGGATAAAAACAGGCAGAAGGGCGATCAAATGTATCATCTTGGATTTTCCGATCAAATCCCGGGTAAATTCACTCTCTTTTTTTACGATTTTTTCAAGCTCGCTGGTAATTTTCCTCCCTTGCTTTCCGATTAATTGGATAAAATCCTGTGGAGCCGTTAAATGTTCGTTTTCTTGCATCTTCAAAAGGTTTTCAAGAGCGTCTTTATACTCCTCAAGTTCGATTAACCTTTCATCGAGATTTTTGGCCACTGTATATTTTCCATATTTCGCCAAGATGCTACGAAGGTTGTTCTCGGCTGTATTCACATAGCTAAGGGTCTGATCAATATTTTTTCTATCAAATGTTAAGAAATAGTTTTTCTCGTATCGTCGGGCTTCCAGGATAGTATTAAAGAGCTCGTACTTTCTTTCGATAATCTGAATCTTTTGATTGAGAATATACTGACTACGATAACTTCGCATCCAAATTAACCCGCTAATTACCATAAATATGGCAAAAGCAAGAAAGATCTTTATTCTAATACTGATTTTCATATTGCTACACTTAACCTACATTGATTGTAGAGCTTATGATCTCAGATCCGCGATCCAATAATCAACAATCAACTGTTAATTATTAATTGTTACCCATTGATTATTAACCATTATTTCCGATCCCTGTTCCCTATGTATAATACGGCAGATCAACCTGGCAGAACACACTTTTAACTCCAGGAACTTTATTTGCAATTTCATTAATCTCCCTGATTAAATCTTGCTGAATGGTTTCTTTGATATGATGCTGCAATGCCGGGCTGGCAAAACCTGTTTTTCTGATTTTCTGAGCCGCAACCTTAACCCGAACCTCCCCGTTTATAACAGATACTTGGGCTTCACAGATCGGCTGAAGCTCTGCTTGAATGCGATTGGTAATGACAAGGTCATCCATAGCCTGTTTCGATTCATCGGTGCTTCGGTAGCTTTTGCTCCGGGCTGCAAGACAAATGATTTCACAGGCATTTTCAATTGTCAAGTTTCCGATATTAATTACAATATCATAAAGCTTGGGGTCATTGACATCCATCTTGTATAGGTATCGGGTCCAGTGGATGCGATTTTTGTCTTCATTTTCAATAATCGCAGCTGCCGCTTCCCTGGTCAGGTTTTCCCGTTTTTGCAACAGGCTGATCCGGTCGCCTTTTTCGGCTAGTATCCTGACTTTGAGCACCTGGGGGATCTCGGTGAGTAAAAGATGACCGGCATGGCCGTGGTAGACAACATTTCCTTTCCTTACATATCCCAAGAGAGCGGCTTTGATATACTCCAGATACCTTTCCTTGCCGTGGACCATCCGCTCGAGAATGTTGGGGGCGTCATTGAGCGATCGGATCAGTTTTTTTTCCGAAACATTGAAAAGCTGGGCGGCTTCGACCAGAATCTCCCTGCTTACACATTCATACCCCAGCGTTCCGGCCACCTTTTCAGCAATCTCCTGACCATGGCTGAAACTTCCCCGTGAAATCGTGATAACAGCCATAACCTGTCACCTCCTGAATAGCACATATTGAGACCTTTGAAAAACGCCCCCTTTTGCCCAATTCCGGCGTCCCCGATAATCGGG
>CAZBOB010000027.1:0-41576 GCA_964492995.1 uncultured Desulfobacteraceae bacterium
ATTGCCAGTTTGTTTTTGTTGGACGTACCTGAAACGATGACTTGGCTGTTTTTGCCGCTTTTGACTATTTCGATACACATTCTTTGATGGGACATGAAAAACGTAATGAAAATCCCTATAATCATTCCTATAAATCCCGTGTATACAACCCAGACCCCGGGATCTTTTGTTATCTGGAGACCGGTATAATACCTCTGATCTGATTTTTCACCGGGGTTAAATATTTTTGTTTCTTGTTCTGCCACTGAAATAACCACGGCACCTCTTCTCATCTTATCAAAATTCGGAAAATGCAAAGGGAGCATGATGTTGACAGGATCTTTGTCTTTAGGCGTCAGAATTCCCATGAAGGCCTGGCCGATGTTTTGGCCGCCAAATTCGGCTGATTTTCGATATTCAACAATAACGAATTTTCCCAGACCTTCAGGAATATCCGACGGTTTACCGATAACAGCCTTTATTTTATATAACTTTCCTGATTTTTTAATGGCAAAATTTAATGTAATGTCTTCCGGAGGATCTTTTGTATGAATTTCCTCCTTTTGAAGAGCACCTGAGGGCATTTTACCGTAGCTGGACTGAAATATATTGATACCCTTATACCGCAAAGGATCGTTAACGATAATATCTTTTTTATATACCGGCTTGCCGTGCTCGATAATGGTTAAACTCGACCGGTATTCTTTGGGCGTTCCGTTATCATAATAGCTGATGTTAAAATCATCGCATAAAACTTCAAAACCCAACGCCAGGACCTGGCCGGTATTTCTGATCCGGATGCTGTCAATCTTTTCATTTTCCGGAATCGTGGCAAATCCTTTAAAACCGAAAAGCGAACCGATCAGTCCGCCGAGCAACAACAAGATAACACTGAGATGCACGATATAGACCCCGAAACGGGTCCAGCGCCATTTCTCGGCAAAAATGCACAACCCCTTGTCGGTCTCTTCTACACGGGCATATCCGAATTGCCTTGAAATAAACGTTTCATAGAGCGTGCTCAATTCTTTGGGACTCTGTTTGCCGGTAAATAACTCCTTCTGAGAAAGCGTTCTGAACCTGGAAAGATTAAATAATGGATTTTTAACAAATATTATCTTCCATGTGGCAGACAGCCGATCGATTGAGCAGACAACAATATTCATGGTCAGCAAAAGAATCAAAAACTGAAACCACCAGGAATGGTACATGTCAAAAATGCCAAGCAGATCAAAAAGCTTGTAAACAAACTCCCCGTAGGCACGAAAATATGCAGCAGGATTTTCATTCTGAGGAATAACCGTTCCAACAATCGAGGTGACTGCTAAAACCAGTAAAAGCACTACAGTCAGTTTTACAGATACGAAAAATTTCCAAAATCTATTCGAATATCTCAGAACATACCTCCATTTGGTGATGAAGCTATAAATTGTTATTTGTTATTTGTTTTTTCCGGTTTAGTTTCTTAATTGTAAATTTTGTGCTTTTTGTGGCGAAACTTTTTTCTTCTCGCCAGGCACCAAGACACTAAGAAAGAATAATAAAATAAAATCCTTCGTGTCTTTGTGCCTTGGTGGCAAATATTTTTTGGTTCCGGTTTGTCCCGCTTGTCGAAGATACCGCTTGCGGTGCGGGGTTTGTCCGGTTTAGGTTTTTTAGATTAAAAAATTGCTCAATATCGTTAACAAAATTACTTTTTACGACGTTATTAAAATTGAACAACAACAATCAAACCAAATAATCTTATCATTATCAAACATTTTCTAAACAAAAAAATACCCTTATAAAAAAGGGCTAAAATGTCATCATTGAATGACATTCTGCGTGTTATAATTATCATTTATACAGTTATTTTTTAAGTTCTCAATAAGTTCTGGTGTATCAAATAATCATATTGACCCGGATCCATAATTTATTGAGAGGTTACGTTATTTTATTTAAAGATAACAAGGCTACATCGCGGCCGTGATCCCAAAAATAATCCTACATCGTGGCACTGTCAATCTTCTTTGCCAAAAAATTAATTTAAAATTAAAACTATAATATTAAAAATGGATTGAAAAGAGCTTGTAAAAAACAGAAATCATTTGCGGAAGAAATAAAAAAGACGGGTTTACATTTCAGATTTAAGACATATTTTCTGGTTTAATATTTGCAAAGCAGGTGTATTGGAATCGGTTATAATGGAACTTATAGGGGCTTCGCCCCAATTGGAATAGTGGAATAATGGAGTAATGGAATGATGGGTGAGCTTGTCCTGAACGAAGTTGAAGGAAAGGAGTTTTTTACTGTGGTGCCGAAGGGGAGACTCGAACTCCCACGGAGAAACCCCCACTAGACCCTGAACCTAGCGCGTCTACCAATTCCGCCACTTCGGCATCTAAAACCTGTAATTTAAAAAAGATTGATTAAAAATGTAAGTTGTCTTATATTAATCTTTTTTTAATTTTGTCAAGACCATTAAATTGTTGAATTCATAAAAAATCGAATTCAACCATCATCATTGGCCGGGAAAGGTTAGAATGGAGATAGTTGAACATATTGATAATATTAAAAAACCGTATGATAACGCCGTGATTACCATTGGCAATTTCGACGGTGTTCACATTGGACATCAAGCTCTTTTCCATGAGGTGATCGAAAAAGCCGACGCGATTGACGGTACATCAATCGTCATGACCTTTGAACCCCACCCTGTACGGGTATTAAAGCAAAACGGCCATCCGCCATTGATCACTCTATATGAGCAGAAACTTGAACTTATTGAATGCTCAGGAATAGATGTTCTTATTTGTATTCCCTTTACCATGGAATTTGCGGCCATATCGGCCAAAGAGTTTGTGGAGGATATACTGTTAACACGTATCGGTATGAAAGCCATTGTTGTAGGACAAGATTATACTTTTGGTAAAAATCGTAAAGGGAATCTCAAGCTTTTACAAACCTATGCTAAAACTCTTGGATTTGAAGTAATCGTGGCCGATTGGATACTGACGTTAAGTAAAAGCCCTGATAGAATTAGCAGTACCCGGACGCGTGAACTTGTAATGGCGGGCAAGGTGGCTGAAGCCCAAAAACTGTTGGGGCGTCACTACCAGATCAGAGGTGTTGTCACAACCGGACGCAACAGGGGGGGAAGGCTTTTAGGGTTCCCAACCGCAAATATTATCCTTCATGATGAACTGTGCCCAAAAACCGGGGTCTATGCCGTCACCGTGGAATTAGGAAATAATAGACACAAAGGAGTCGCCAATATCGGCTATAGCCCCACTTTCGGCGATCAGATATTTTCCGTGGAAGTTCATATACTCGACTTTAATGAAAATTTATACGACCGGAAAATTCGTGTTAACTTCATAAAACGCATCAGAGATGAAAAAAAATTTTCAAATATTTCCGAACTGTCTGATCAGATAAAAAAAGATATCGTAAAGACGCGCAAAATCCTGTCTTGATAATCCTCAAGCTTTCTTATTTTGACCAGGTCTTTAATATCTCTTATGAAAAAGAACATAACCATTTATCTGATTACAGGGATAACAATATCCGCACTGGCACTTTATCTGGCATTCAGAAACGTGCCGGTTTCCGATCTTTTAGATTATTTTATTTCAATCAATTACGTTTGGATATTTCCGGCGGTTTTGCTTGTGTTAACAAGTTTTGTTTTAAGAGTTTTTCGATGGCAGATTATACTGGAATCGTCGGCCAAAGTAAGTTTCTGGCAGGCATTTCATCCTTTGATGATCGGTTTTATGATAAACTGTATCCTTCCGGGCAGAGTCGGAGAACTTGCAAGACCGGCTGTTCTCCAGAAGAAAGAAAATATACCCTTTTCAACAGGGCTTGCAACGGTTGCCGCCGAACGGGTATTTGATGTTGGCATGCTGCTTATACTTTTTGCGATACTGCTTGTAACTGTAAATATAGATCCAAACCTTGATATTGTTTTTGGCAAGTATCATCTCAATAGAGAAACTCTTGTTACAGCAGGTGGGGGGACCTTCAAGCTGCTTCTACTCCTTATTGTCGGGATAATCATGGTTAGTTTCGGCAAAACAAGAAAAGCGATAAACCGTGCAATCATGTCGATTCCGCATCTGTTTTTCTTTTTCGGGTCCGAATTAAAAAAAAAAATACAAAAAAAGTTTTGTGAGCCTCTTGTGAGCGTTGTCGAAAATTTTACCTCCGGTTTTGCCCTTGTTAAGTATCCGTCTAAGATATGCATTTGTATTGGGCTGTCTATTTTTATTTGGGGTATTGCAGCTTTTTCATATTATATAATGGCTCAAGGGTGTCCGGGCATAGAACTGTCGTTCACTGAAATCACTGCGCACATGATCATCATCTGTTTTTTTATAGCGCTTCCCTCTGTACCCGGCTTCTGGGGAATTTGGGAGGCAGGCGGCGTCTTTGCCCTGGTCCTTTTCGGGGTTTCTTCAAAAGATGCTGCGGGCTATACACTGGCAAATCATGCAATCCAGATGTTTCCCGTTATGATTGTGGGTTTTGTTTCAGCTATGGTCACAAGTGTAAATATATTGCAGGTCTCATATGAAAAAAGGGAAAAGAGGTTGTAATATGGAAACACTAAAAATATTGACGTATCCGGACAAATTTTTAAGTAAGCCCACGAAACCGGTTGAAAATATAGACGAAAAGATCCAGAATTTAATTAAAGACATGGCGTCCATTATGTACCAGGCGCCGGGCATTGGCCTGGCCGCAATACAGGTAGGAATTAACAAAAGTCTTCTCGTTTATGATGTTTCACCAGGAGACGAAAAACGATCTTTACAGGTCCTGATCAATCCCAGGATCGTAGAGAGTGAAGGGACGACAATTTCTGAGGACGAGGGATGTCTGAGTGTCCCTGATTTCAGAGCTAATGTTAAAAGAGCAGCTTCTGTTCTTGTTGAAGGTTTTGACAATAACGAAAAACCTCTGCGTATAGAAGCGGAAGGATTATTAGCTGTGTTGCTGCAGCATGAGATTGACCATTTAAACGGCATCTTGTTTATAGATCGAATAAGTTCCTTAAAAAGAGAGATATATAAAAGACGCGTAAAAAAGAATTTGAAAAATAAATGAAGAAAAAGGCGAAGATAATCTTCATGGGCACTCCGGAATTTGCTGTGCCCGCATTAAAAGCCCTTCATAAAAGCAACCAAAACCTGGATTTGGTAGTAACCCGGCCTGACCGGCCAAAAGGGCGAGGGCGCAAAGTCATCCCTCCTCCTGTAAAGGAAGTTGCCATAAACCTGGGTTATGAATTCGATCAGCCCTCATCTATCCGAACCGCCGAGTTCGCAAACCGGATGGCAAAATACAAACCCGATATCATTGTTGTGGTTGCATTCGGTCACATTATTCCAAAAAATATCCTTGCAATACCCAAATTAGCTACCATAAACATTCATGCATCACTCCTGCCTAAATATCGTGGACCGGCACCTATCCAGTGGGCGATTATAAATGGAGAAAGAGAAACGGGTGTTACGACGATGTTAATGGATGAGGGCTTGGATACCGGTAACATTCTCCTGTCTTCAAAAATTAAAATTTTTTCTGACGACACTTCAGGCACCCTTCATGACCGCCTGGCTGATCTCTCGGCAGATCTTTTGATAAAGACCATAGAATCTTTTGAAACCGGTGACATAACTCCTATTTCACAGGACCATACCCAAGCCACCTATGCACCACTTCTCAAAAAAAATGACGGTCACATAAATTGGGAAATGCCGGCCGAAACTTTAGAAGCATTCATACGCGGAATGACGCCATGGCCCGGCGCATTTACATTTCATGGTAACAAACGTCTTAAGATCTTCAAGGCCATGCCCATTATAACCGATACTGTGGAAACTCCGGGGACCGTAATCAAAAGATTTCCTGGCGAACTGTGCGTTGCAACCGGAAAGGGAGCCCTGTCTGTGATCGAAATCCAAGGTGAGTCGGGAAAACGTCTTTTGATCAAGGATTTTCTACGGGGATATAAGATTCCTCCCGGAACAATTTTAAGCTGATATCTGCCCCGGACAAACCGGAAAAAATTGCCACAAAGGCACGAAGACACAAAGGAAAACTATTTTATTTAAAATCATTTTCGTGACTTAGTGTCTTAGTGGCGAAAATGTTTTGCCAGAAAATACAAAACATCTAAAGTTATAAAGACGTTAACGCATGGCAGATGACGTCCGTAAAACGGCGCTGTATATATTGAACACCCTGGATAAAGGGCACAACACTCTGGATAGTCTTTTAGAGGATGTTTTCCGGGAAAAGACTCTTTTTTCAAAAAAAGATCGGGCGTTACTTCAAGCTCTGGTGTACGGCGTTCTGAGGTGGCGAGGCCGGCTCGACTGGATCATAGACTATTTTTCTAAAACTCGCCTGAATAAAATCGATCCAAAAGTTTTAAATATTCTGCGGCTCGGGCTCTTTCAGATAATATATTTAGATAGAATACCCGTATCCGCTGCGGTAAATACATCGGTTGAAATGACAAAGACCGCTGCTGCGCCCTGGGTTGTGCGATATGTAAACGGACTCCTAAGAAATACCGTCAGAGAATATCGCCACGTGGTTTTCCCTGAAGTTGACAACGACCCTGCAAAAGCATTGGCAACAAAAAAGTCATTCCCGAAATGGCTTATTAAAAGATGGCTGGATCGGTTCGGATTGAAAGAAACCGGGTTGCTCTGTGATGCAATCAACACCATTCCTCCCATAACTGTGCGCTGCAATACCCTTAAGACAAGCCGGGAAAAACTGGTGAAAGCGCTTGAAGGATATGCCGAAAAGATCGAGATCACAAATTATGCGCCGGATGGCGTCTTTTTTTTCAAGCCAAAAATATCTATTCCAAAAATAGAAGCCTTTGAAGAGGGTCTATTTCAGGTCCAGGATGAGGCCGCTCAGCTGGTTACCCTTCTTTTAAACCCTCAGCCTGGTGAAACTATTTTAGATGCATGTTCAGGTCTGGGTGGGAAAACCGGGCATATCGCCCAGATCATGAAAAACAGCGGAAAGATTGTTGCAATGGACAAAGATGAAAACAAGCTTCTGCGGTTAGAATCCGAAATGCATCGACTCGGAGTTTCCATTGTGACAACCTGTATTCACGACCTAAGCAACCCCTTAAACCGGGAAGACTTCGGAAAGTTTGACCGTATTCTTCTGGATGCACCCTGTTCAGGCCTGGGCGTTTTAAGGAGGAATCCGGATACAAAATGGCGCGCGTCACAGCAAAATCCGGCATACTGCCAAAAAAGACAGTCTCTGTTTCTGGATAACCTTGCACATCTTGTCAAGCCGTCAGGTGTTTTGGTTTATGCTGTCTGCAGCATGGAACCCGAGGAAAATGAATCGGTGATAAAAGGTTTTTTGAATAAACATGCTAAGTTTGCTATAGAAAAAAGACCAACAGGATTACCCTTTGACGCTTGTTCCCTTGTAACTGGTAACGGATATTTAAAAACCTTTCCTCATCTTAACAACATGGACGGTTTTTTTTCGGTCTGTATAAAACGGAAAAAGTGATTTCACGAATATTAAAATTAGGGGCCTTGTTTTTTTTATTTGTCCTGATTGTTGGTGCAAGTGCTTATCTCACTCTTACGCTTATTATCAAGAGTGAAGATACTGTCGTGGTTCCTGATCTTTCCGGGAAAAATGTGGTCTATGTTCTTGAGTTATTAACCGATTTGGGGCTTAATACAAAAGTTAAAGGGTCGGAATACAGCGCCGATGTTCCTGAAAACAACGTTATTTTCCAGGAACCGGAACCAGGAGCGGAAATAAAAAAGGGACGTGACGTCAGAATAATAATTTCAAAAGGCGCGAAGTCTATTTTGATGCCGAACCTTAAAGGGCTTTTTGTACGACAGGCTCGGATCATCCTGGAAGAAAACAGCTTGCGCAGGGGAGAAATATCGAGTACTTACAGCAATACTATAAAAAAAGACGAAATTATTGCCCAGATTCCGTCTCCAGGAACCATGATAACAAGAGGCGAATGTGTGAATCTGCTTGTGAGTATGGGGATCAGACCCAGTGCCTATAAGATGCCTGAGCTTATAGGACTGTCTCTCAACAGTGCGATTACTATGATTGAGAGTATAGATCTGGTTCTCGGAGAAATAAAAACTCATTTTCACAAAGACAAACCCTTAAATACCGTTGTGGCTCAGGAACTGCTCTCCGGCTATCGCGTAACCCAGGGGAGTGCTGTCAATATTGTCATAAACAGAAAACCCGTACAAAAAGGCCATAACTATTTAAATGAATCCCAAGGAGGCGGTCTTTTTAGATACAGGCTAAAAGACGGTTTTTTAAAAAGACACATCAGAGTGCGCTTAAACAGCTTTGGGTTTTCAGCCGATCTTTTCGACGGTTTCATGAAGCCGGGAGAAGAAATCTGGCTGTTAATACCCAGAAAAAATAATGCAACTGTTTTTCTTTATGAAGATGGTGAATTGCTAAAAACTTTCGTTTACGACGCAGGGTAGATTATCTTGATACTTGGTTCCGGGTTATTTGGGCGATTATAAGAGCTAAATCAACAACTTTTTGTCGGTGTTTGTAGTGTTTTGTATTTATTGATTAATAGTGAGCTAAAGTTTGAAGTGAACTAAAGTGAGCTAAAGTTAAGGAAAGCGCCACCGGCGCAACACAATTAATATTTAAATTGATAGAATACCTTAACTTTAGGCACTTCACACTTTAGCTCACTTGTAACTTTTCCGGTTTATCCGAGTTAGGTCACGATAATGATATCCAATGATCCTCAACATTATGTTCAGGGCGTGCTGGATTGCAACCGGCGTCTGCTCGCAAAGACAATTACATTGATCGAAAGTTCGCTTTTTTCTCATCAGAAACTGGCTCGAACGATTATCGATTTGCTGCTTCCGTACACGGGCAAGGCTGTGCGCCTTGGAATTACAGGAGTGCCGGGTGTGGGTAAAAGTACGTTTATTGAGAGCCTCGGAACAATGCTCGTGGAAAAGGGACATCGGGTGGCTGTGCTAGCCGTTGACCCCAGCAGCAAAAGAAGTGGCGGGAGCGTACTGGCAGATAAGACTCGTATGGAAAAACTGGCTGTTGAGGAGAGAGCCTTTATCAGGCCTTCACCTTCAGGCGGTACCCTGGGCGGAGTTGCAAAAAAAACCCGGGAGACAATGATTGTTTGCGAAGCTGCCGGTTTTGATGTTATGATTGTTGAAACCGTGGGTGTGGGCCAGTCTGAAACTACTGTGGCATCCATGGTCGATTTTTTTCTTGTGCTGATGATTGCGGGTGCGGGGGATGAACTGCAGGGGTTAAAAAAGGGAATCCTGGAACTGGCGGATGCCGTTGCCATTAACAAAGCAGACGGCGATAATATTGAAAAGGCAGAACTTGCAAGAAAGCAGTATGAGACAGCCCTGCACTTTTTAACGCCATCGTCGCTTACCTGGAGACCGCCGGTCTTGAGCTGCAGTGCCCTGGAGATGACCGGGATTGATCTGATCTGGGAAACTGTTTTAGATCACCGAAAGAAATTAACCGGTACCGGAGAGCTCGATGCAAACCGAAAAAGACAGGCCGTTGACTGGATGTGGTCCCTTGTAAAAGAGGGTCTAAAAGAAAGGTTCTATAAAAATTCCGAGGTTAATAAGATGCTGCCGGGGATCTTAAAAGAGGTTGAAAACGGTACCACTGCATCCACAATAGCGGCAAGCCGGCTTCTTTTTTTGCTTGACAATAAGCCTTGTATATAGAATCAAAAGAGAAGGTTTCGTAAAAGGCTTTTTACGAGTTCATCAAAGTAAATGTTCAGCGGTTATGGTTCGTTACTAAAAGTCAAGTGGTCACTTTTTTACGCAACCATCAAAGAAGGAGGATGGTAAAATGGCAGTAAAAATAATCATTAAAAGGATAGTACCGGAAAACAAGGCTGAAGCGTTAAAACCTCTTCTTCAAAAGCTCAGGAACCTGGCCATGCAGCAAACGGGTTACATTTCCGGGGAAACATTTAAGAGAATCGATCGACCCGGCGAGAGTCTGGTGGTCAGTACTTGGCAGTCCATGGAGAACTGGAGGGAATGGGTTGTTAACGATATAAGAAAAGGAACCCAGGAAAAAATTGATCATTTGCTCGGAGAAAAAACCGAGTACGAAATCTATTCATATGATTAAGGGATACCCCCTTTAAAGGAAGTCAGGAGCTTGGCCCCCCCTGCCATTGCAAGGCACGAGCGGGCAGGCCCAATTGGCCTCCGGCCCATAGGGCCTACGCCCCGGAGGGAATAATGGCCCCGGTGAAATAGAACAAAAGTTACACCCCCATATTCTCTCCGAGCCGGAGGCCGGCATTTCATTCTTCCATTTCGACGGCACCAGCAGTTTGCTATTAAGAAATTTGTTATCTCAATAAATTATGAAGCTGGGTTAATATCATCATTTAATGCACCAGAACTTATTGAGAAGTTACAGGTTTTTTTCTAAATTTTTTCAAAAAGAGGTATTTTTTGACCTGATTCGTCACGTTGTATTTATTCATCAATCAGGTCCATCTGGAGAGATGAAAGGAATTTGATAATGGGTATTATTGAAGATAAAATTAAGGATCTAAAAGAACGGGAAGCAAAGGCTCTGCAGATGGGCGGGGAAAAAGCGGTTGCCAAACAGAAAGAGAAAGGCAAACTAACCGCCCGGGAGCGGCTCGGTATTTTTTTCGATCCTGGCACATTTCGGGAGCTCGACATGTTCGTTACTCACCGGTGTGTAAATTTTGGCATGGAAAAGGTTGATATTACGTCAGACGGTGTCATAACCGGCCATGGTCTTGTGGACGGCAGACCGGTATTTGCCTTTGCCCAGGATTTTACGGCCAGAGCCGGCAGTCTTGGTGAGATGCATTCAAGAAAGATTTGCAAGATCATGGATATGGCGTTAAAAGCCGGCGTGCCGTTTGTGGGTATGAACGATTCCGGCGGGGCCAGGATTCAGGAAGGGGTTGATTCCCTTTCCGGATACGGGCAGATTTTTTACCGCAATTCCATGTCTTCGGGTGTTATTCCCCAGATTTCAGCGATCATGGGGCCCACGGCAGGGGGGGCTGTGTATTCGCCGGCCATGACCGACTGGGTTTTCATGGTAAAAAATACCAGTTACATGTTTATTACCGGTCCGGATGTTATCAAGGCTGTGACCGGCGAGGAGATCACTTTTGAGGAGCTTGGGGGCGCCATGGCCCACAACGAAAAGAGCGGGGTGGCTCATTTTGCCTGTGAAAACGACGAAGACGCTATCAACCGGATCAAAAAGCTTTTATCTTATCTGCCGTCAAACAACATGGAAGATCCGCCTGTGGTTAATACCGGTGATGATCCCCGGCGGACGGACCCCACCCTTGACGCCATTATTCCGGACAATCCCAACCAATCTTATGACATGAAGGACGTTATTCGTTCCATTGTGGATAACGGAGATATTTTTGAGCCCCATGAATACTTTGCCCGGAATATTATCGTCTGTTTTGCCCGACTGAACGGAAGAAGTATCGGCATTATTGCCAATCAGCCCCAGGTTCTGGCCGGATGTCTGGACATTGACGCTTCGGACAAGGCCACCCGGTTTATCCGTTTTTGTGATGCCTTTAACATTCCCATGCTGACCGTAGCAGATGTGCCCGGCTATCTTCCCGGGAGCCATCAGGAGTGGGGGGGCATTATCCGTCACGGCGCAAAACTTTTGTGGTGCTATTCGGAAGCAACGGTTCCAAAAATGCTTCTGGTTACCCGCAAGGACTACGGAGGGTCTTATCTTGCCATGTGTTCAAAAGACCTGGGCGCTGACATGGCGTTTGCCTGGCCCAGTTCGGAAATTGCGGTTATGGGCGCTGCGGGGGCATGTAATGTGATTCATCGAAGGGAGATCAAAGCGGCGGATGATCCTGAGGCCAAGCGCCGGGAAAAAGTAAAAGAATATGAGGATCTTTTTTCAAATCCTTACTGTGCGGCCAGCCGGGGTTTTGTGGATGCCGTGATTGTTCCGAGTGAGACCCGTCCGCGGCTGATCGATGCGTTGGAAGTCATGTGCAGCAAGCGGGAGGTGAGTCCTCCCAAGAAACACGGGAATATACCGATGTAATTTTCTATTGAAGATTGACTATTTAATGTTCAGGAACCCCTTCCTCAACGATTTAATTTTCAATAGTAAATCGTCAATTTTAAATGGTGAAACCATGGAAAATACAAAGAAGATATCGGCCGCAATATCAGCGGTGATGAATTATATCAAAACAGAGGAAGAGGCCATCTATATACAGTCTCTGGCTGTGCCTGCTGTTGAGCCGATTCCGGAAGCATATGCTGCTGCTGCGCCGGTGAAACTGTGGGGAATGAGCGGCCGGCAGGCCCAGATGCAAATGCGAAATATGATGCAGATGAAAACCTTTACATAAAATCGCTTCACGATTTTATATAACGCGGCTTCGCCGCTTTTCAATGGGAAAAAATATTTCTAAGAGGAGAACATTAAAATGAGCGATCATAATCAGGTGAAAATGACGGCCATGGATTACAGCAAAGACCGGCCGGCGGCGGATAATCCCGTTAAGATACAGGACCTGACCCTGCGCGATGGTCATCAGTCTCTGTTCGCCACCCGGGGACGGACCGAAGACATGATTCCGGTAGCCGAGAAGATGGACGAGGTGGGGTTCTGGGCCATGGAAACATGGGGGGGCGCCACCTTTGATACCATGCACCGTTTTTTGAACGAGGATCCGTGGGAAAGGATCCGGACATTAAAACGGTACATAACCAAAACACCGTTTTCCATGCTTTTGAGAGCTCAGAATCTTGTGGGCTACAGAAATTATGCGGATGATCTTGCCCGGGCCTTTGTGGATCGAGCGGCGGCAAACGGCATGGATATTTTCCGGACATTTGATGCCTTGAACGACTACCGTAATTTTGAAACGGTTGTTTCCGTTATCAAAGAATGCGGAAAACATTTCCAGGGCTGTATCTGTTATAGTATGACCGAACCGCGGATGGGCGGAGAGGTTTACAATATTGACTATTATGTTAAGAAGGCCAAGGATCTGGAGGCCATGGGTGCCGACAGTATCTGTGTCAAAGACATGGCCGGCTTGATTGCTCCTTATGATGCTTATGAAATTGTCAAAGCCTTAAAGGCCACGGTGAAGCCTCCCATCCACCTGCACAGCCATTTTACTTCGGGTATGTCTCCCATGAGCCATCTCAAGGCCATAGAAGCGGGTGTTGATATCATAGACACCTGCATGTCGCCTTATGCCTACCGGACGTCCCATGCGGCCGTAGAACCCCTTGTGATGACACTTTTAGGGACCAACCGTGACACAGGATTCGATATCAGACAACTGGCGGAGATCAACGAAATACTGGAAAAGAAAGTCTTACCCAAGTATAAACACCTGCTGGACGATTCAAAGGTGTCGATTATCGATATCAGTGTTTTGTTGCACCAGACTCCGGGAGGCATGCTTTCCAATCTGGTGAACCAGTTAAGGGAAATGGATGCTTTGCATAAGATCGAAGAGGTTTACAAAGAACTTCCCAGGGTCAGAAAAGAACTGGGACAGGTTCCGCTGGTCACACCCACCAGTCAGATCGTTGGGATTCAGACGGTCAACAATGTTTTGTTTGACGATAAAGATGACCGCTACAAGATGATTACCGGCCAGGTTAAAGATTTGTGCTATGGTTTATATGGCAAGACGGCCATACCCATAGATCCCGAGGTTCAAAAGAAAGCGCTTAAAGACTATCCAAGGGGAGAAGAACCCATTACCTGCCGGCCGGCCGAAGTTTTGGAACCCGAACTCGAACAGGCCAAAAAAGATACCGAGGGCCTGGCCCAGGACCTGGACGATGTTATTACGTACGCCCTTTATCCCATTACAGGGAAAAGGTTTTTGAACTGGAAATACGGCAAGGAAGATCCGCCTCTGGAAGTCAAAGCCCGGACCCTGGAAGAGATTAAAGCAGAAGACGAGCTGGTCAAGCTGGCCAAACTCGGCCACCTGGTTAGAAAGGTGGAAAAGGAAGCTCCTCCCAAGACCGATGCCCTGCGCACATTTAACGTATTTGTGGATGATGAATACTTTGAGGTTGGGGTTGAAGAGCCCGGAGGATCTCCGGTTATCAGCTATGTCCAGCAAATGCCGGTTCAACCGCCGGTTTCAGCTCCGGCACCGGTGGCACCGGCTGTAGCTCCAGCGCCCCCTAAACCGAAACCCGCGCCCCCCAAACCCAAACCTGCGCCCCCCAGACCGGCGGAGCCTGCAAAACCGAAACCGGCTCCTGTGGCTGCTGATGTTGAAGGCACTCCACTGAAAGCACCCATGCCCGGCATGATTGTCAATTATTCCAAACAGGTGGGAGATGCGGTAAGCAAAGGAGACACTGTGGTCATCCTGGAGGCCATGAAGATGGAAAATGCCCTTCCGGCGCCTGCGGATGGTACAGTCAAGGCGATAAATTTTTCCAGCGGCGATAGCGTAGGCAAGGACGATGTTCTGTGCGTTATCGGCTGAAACAATTGAAGGTTGAATAACGGTTAAAAAATAAAACCAGATTGTTTTTTATTTTGTCAATCTTCAATTCAAAAGGGAGGATCAGGATCATGAAGATCCACGAATATCAGGCAAAAGAATTATTTAAAAAATACAACATTCCCATTCCTGACGGCGGCGTTGCGTTCAATCCTGATGAAGCCAAACAGGTTGCTGAAAATTTAGGCCAATTTCCGGTTGTTGTTAAAGCTCAGATTCATGCGGGCGGCCGGGGCAAAGGCGGCGGGGTAAAGCTTGCAGGATCAATCGATGAAGTTGCCGGCATTGCCGGTGAGATCATCGGAATGAATTTGGTTACCCACCAAACCGGGCCTGATGGGAAGATGGTCAAGAAAGTTTTGGTTGAGCAAGGACTCAACATTGCAAAGGAACTTTATTTGAGCATTATTCCGGACAGGGCGACCGCTAAGATTGTTATTATGGCCAGCGAGGCCGGAGGAATGGATATTGAAGAGGTTGCCGCCGAAACTCCCGAAAAGATCATCAAGGTTTTCATTAATCCTCTTGTGGGTATCCAGCCCTTTCACTGTCGTGAGGTTGCTTTTGGATTAAATCTGTCATCTACCGTAATGAGGCCGTTTGTTTCCATGCTTGGAAGCCTTTACAGACTGTTTATGGATTACGACTGTTCGTTGGTAGAGATTAACCCTCTGGTCATCACCGCCGAGGATGCGGTGATCGCCCTGGACGCCAAAGTCGATTTTGATGACAACGCCCTGTATCGCCACAAGAACATCATTGAATATCGCGATATTGACGAAGAGGACCCTCTGGAGGTGGAAGCCTCCAAGTTTAATCTCAATTACATCAAACTGGACGGCAACGTGGGGAATATGGTTAACGGAGCCGGTCTGGCAATGGCGACCATGGATATCATTAAACTGGCTGGTGCCGAGCCGGCCAACTTTCTGGATGTGGGAGGTGGCGCCAGTGCGGAGATGGTTGAGAACGGTTTCAGGATCATGCTTGGAGACAAGAATGTGAAGGGGATTCTGATTAACATTTTCGGTGGGATATTACGCTGTGACGTGCTGGCAGAAGGGGTTGTCCAGGCGGCGGAAAAAACAGGCATCAACGTTCCTGTAGTGATCCGGATGGAGGGGACCAATGTAGAACAAGGTCGAAAAATTCTGGCTGAATCCGGTCTTAACCTCACGACCGCTTCAGATATGAAGGATGCAGCACAGAAGGTGGCACAGTTGGTCGCCGGCTGACGGCAGAGCAAAGAAGACAAAAAGCGAGGAATGAAAAGTGAGCATATTCGTTGATAATAATACGCGTTTGTTGGTTCAGGGCATTACCGGCAAAGAGGGGAAGTTTCACACCCAACAGTGTGTGGCCTACGGCACAAACGTGGTTGCCGGAGTAACCCCCGGCAAGGGCGGCCAGAAAATGGACGATATTCCTGTATTCAATACCGTCAAGGAGGCTGTGGTTCAGACCGGGGCAAATTGCAGCATGGTTTTTGTACCGCCTGCATTTGCCGCCGATGCCGTTATGGAGGCCACAGACGCCGGTGTCGATATTATCGTTGCCATAACCGAAGGAATTCCGGTTATGGATATGATAAAAGTCAAAAACACCATGGCGGGTAAAACGTCCCGCCTCATCGGTCCAAATTGCCCGGGTATCATAACGCCCGGCCAGTGTAAAATCGGTATTATGCCCGGCCCGATCCACAAACCCGGTGGGCCGGTGGGTGTTGTATCCCGTTCCGGAACGTTGACGTACGAGGTGGTTCATCAGTTAACCCTGCAAGGAATCGGGCAGACCACCTGCCTGGGTATTGGCGGCGATCCTGTAAACGGCACCAATTTTATTGACTGCCTGGATGCCTTTGAAAAGGACCCGGAGACTACGGGTATCGTTATGGTTGGCGAGATCGGCGGAACTGCTGAAGAGGAGGCATCCGAATTTATAAAACAGCATGTGACAAAACCGGTGGTGGGATTTGTTGCAGGCCTTACCGCGCCTCCGGGCCGGCGTATGGGACATGCCGGTGCAATCATAAGTGGCAGCAGCGGTACGGCTCAGGCAAAGATTGAGGCCATGAAGGCGGGCGGAATTCATATCTGTGAGAATCTGGGTATATTTGGGGAATTGTGTTCGGAAGTTTTTTATTAAAAATGGATTTACTGGGAACTATGGAGGCTACATACGGTCTTTGAGACCGAGACCTTTGAAACGGAACGTTATTGTAAGAATGGCTATAGCGAGTGTTATAGGTGTACCTGACGGACAGAGATAATATTCGGCAGGCACTTTATCTCTTCAATAACCTTTTCATCTGCCGGCGTATCGATGTTTACCAGGCAAAGGGCCCGCTCGCCCCGTCTTCCCAACTGGAAACGGCCGATGTTAATGTTGTGGCGGCCAAGGGTTGTGCCCACATTTCCGATAACACCGGGTTTGTCAAAATTATTAATAACAATCATCCATCCTTCAGGGATTGCATCCAGGTAAATTTTCCCAATTCTTACAAGTCTCGGATATTTTTTTTCATAGATTGTTCCCCAGATTTCGTCAATTCCCTCTTTATGATCTTCCAGTCTCACTCTGATCAGGCTGGTAAAATCATGCGTTGTCCGGCTTATGGTCTCACGGACATGAATCCCTTTGTCTTGAGCAAGGGATGGTGCGTTTACGTAGTTTACCGGCGTGTCGGTAAAAGAACCGAGAAGCCCCTTCAGTGCCGCGTGGGTAAGTGGTCTTGTGTCAAGTCTGGATACGCTGCCGCTGTAGCTTATGGTGATGTCGTGGACTTTTCTGACAAGTTGTCCCATCAACGATCCCATTTTTTCGGCAAGGTCGAGATGGGGACGAAGCTGATCCATAATTTCCATGGATACCGATGGGAAATTGACGGCGTTGGTTATGATGCCGTCTAAAAGATAAGCAGCAATCTGGTGGGAAATCATATTTGCCACTTTGAGCTGTGCTTCGCCGGTACTGGCCCCTAAATGTGGCGTAAAAATTACATTGGGTTGCTGCAAAATGGGTAAAGATGGGTCCGGCGGTTCCTGTGGAAAAACATCAAGGGCTGCGCCGGCCACATGCCCGCTTAAGATTGCCTGGTAAAGATCATCAAGTTGGACGATTTCACCCCTGGAACAGTTAATAATTCTGACCCCCGGTTTCATCTTATTAATTGTGGCTGCATCAATCATGTTCGCCGTTTCCTTGAGGCGCGGCACATGAAGCGTAATAAAATCCGAACGTGCAAGAAGGTCCTCCAGCGGCACAAGTTCAACTTCAAGGGACCTAGCAGCTTCCTTGCTGACATAAGGATCGGCGGCGATAACCTTCATTTTAAGACCCTTTGCCCGGTCTGCCACCACCCGGCCGATATGGCCAAGGCCGATGATACCCAATGTTTTTCCGGTTATTTCAATGCCCGGCAGCTTTTTCTTTTCCCATTTTCCCTCTCGAAGGGATGCCGTGCCCTGGGGAATATTTCTGGCAAGTGCCAACATAAGAGATATGGTATGTTCCGCCGTGGTTACTGTATTGCCACCCGGGGCATTCATGACCACAATGCCCTGTTTTGTAGCAGCCTGAACATCGATATTGTCAACCCCAATGCCGGCCCGACCAATAACCTTGAGCTGTCTGGCGTTTTTTAATACCTGGTCTGTAACCCTGGTCCCGCTCCTGATTGCAAGACCATGGAACTCATTGATGATTTGAGATAATGCCTTAGGATCACTCGTTGCCTTGTCATTATCGACCACAACTTCTATTTTTCCGGTTGCTTCAAGTATGTCCTTCGCAACGGGGGACATGTTATCCCTTATCATAACTTTGTACATGATAGATTCCTTATATTGTTGTTCTTTAAACCTTTGTCTTTAATTTTTTTCAGGGGCGTTCTGTAGAACGTTTAAGCCAAAGTAAATATAGTGAAGTCCGGAAGTTATAGTTAACCCGGCCGTAATCCAGAACAGCAACAGTTTAATTATGTGGGCACCTGGAATTTGCGGGTCAAGAAGGATTAAAATGATAGTGAATAACTGGGCAACCGTAGTACATTTACTGACAAGACTCGGTTTCATTTCAATAGGTATATCGGTCATTGCAAAAATGGAGATTCCGGTCACAATCATAATATCACGGCTGATTACAATAACCGTCAGCCAGGGGGGGATGATTTTAAGAACAGCCAGGCTTACAAAAGCAGAGACCAACAAAAGCTTATCCGCAATGGGGTCAAGATAAGCGCCTAATACACTATATTGGTTGAAAACTCTTGCCAGGAGGCCGTCCAGGGCGTCACTGACTGCTGCAATGCTAAAAACCAGAAGTGCAAATGAAAACATATCTCTTATAAGGAAAATTACAAAAAGAGGGGTAAGTAATATCCTGAAAATTGTTAAAATATTGGGAATATTTATACTCAATTATTTAATTATCCATTAACCGGGTAGCAGTTCAATCTCGTAAATATTTTAAAAAACAGATCGTTTTTAAGGTTAACCGTCGATAAGCTCTATTCTTAAGCGATCCTGCGATACTTCGTAAATGTTAATACCGATTAACCCAAAGGTTTTGAGCATCAAGGCATCCGCAAGCTCTTTGGCAGTTCCCTGGAAATCGACGATGGTGACGGCCTCATTAGGCTTCAATTCCTTTATTCGAAGATTCTTCACCCCCGATATATTGTTGAGAATACGACGGAATTTTTCGAAGTTTGCAATATCGCCGGTACCTTCAACTATGATTTCAAGAATGTTGGATTGTTCTTCTTGTTTCTGCCAGCCGGCAACTATTTGAGAAACAAGGTCTTCACCTGCTAGAGATCCGGCTCTTGAAAGCGCATCCCGGACCCCGGCAATTTCATCGGTATTCGCCGTTACGGAGGTTTGCATTGTGGTTGCGATTTCTGCACCCGTATCTGTCCGAATTGCCCGCGCCGATACAATCCCTTTAAAAGACCTTATGTTTTCACCTATGATATTAGGCGATATACTTGCAACCGACTTTCCGACGATTACTACTTCTGCCTGTGAACTGAGGCCAAGGTTAATCGCTTCAATATCATTAAGATCGGGTTTGTCGTATATGGGATTAACCCGGGTATTTTGATCGATGATATGGTTGTCGATGATCGGGAATCCCTTTGTTTTAATGGTTTTAACCAGAGCATTTATCGAGAAAGATTCTGAAAGATATTTCTTCTGTCCCCACCAATATTTTGGCGCACGGTCTTTCAAATTCTGATCTGAAATTAAAACCAGAATTTTTGGCAAGGGTTTTTCTTCAAGTAAAATCCCGGCGCTTGACATGAGTTTCTTCAAGGTGCTGATTGAAACGGTTGCTTCCACCATTACCCTGTAATTGTTTGTCGATGGAAACTCTGCCAGTACTTTGTAATCCTGGATGAATTTATTGGTATTACTATAAATCATTTCATTGAACGCCTGAAAGTTTCGAACCAGCGATTCTAAAGGAAAAATTTCCACTGCCACCCTGTCCACTGCTGAAACGAGGCTGCCGGCGATTGCCTCTTCTCTTGCCTTGGCAGAGTTATCTCGATCTATTTTACCCGTCCCCATCACCATAACAGTCTTTGTTGGAATCTGGTTTTTTGCCTGAACAAAAGCAGGCAGAATAAGCACAACTGAAAAGAAAAATACTGCAAAAACAAATCGCATGATAGTTTTAATAGATACAGACATATCCTTTTCATCTCCTCCGGGAATATTTTTATTTAATCTTGAAAACCTGGTCCTCTGGGCCATGTCAGAGTTATCCGGTTCTGCCTGAAGAAACGCCGTAAGAGTTTGAAGTGAACTAAAGTTTAAAGTGAGCTAAAGTTAAAGAATTTTGTCAATTATATAAAATCAGTGGAGCGCAGCGACTCCATAACTTTAGGCACTTTAGGTCACTTATCACTTTTAACTTGTCCGGCTTGTAGGATAACAGACCCTTTTAGGGTCAAACCAAAGCCTGGCCCTATGGACCAGGATTCTTTACTTAAGAATAGTTACTCGTTGCGGGTCAGAGTATAATCGGCAATCATCAAAAGGATCTCTTTGGTTTTTGAATTTTTAAAAACCGCCAGGGCATCCTTTGCATTTCCAACATATTCTCTTGCCAGTTTTTCGGTATATTTTTGCCCGCCGTACTTTTTCATCAGTGCGATCAACGTTTTAAAATCGTTGACAGAGAAATCCTTATTTTTTATTATTTTTTCCATCTGAATCCGGTCTTTTGTATTCGCGGCTTTGAGGGAATATATGACCGGAAGCGTGACTTTTCCTTCTTTGAGATCTGCTCCAACCTCTTTTCCAAGAATGTCGGTATCCAGCGTGTAGTCGAGAAGATCATCGACCATCTGAAAAGCGATTCCAAGGTTGAAACCGTAATCCGATAAGGCGGTTTCCTTTTCCTTTGAGGCACCTGATATCAGGGCACTTACACGGCATGTTCCCTGAAAAAGAACAGCGGTTTTGCGCCGTATGACTTCCATGTACTCTTCTTCAGTGAGGTCTAAACTACCTTTTTTCATAAGCTGATGAATTTCGCCTTGGGACATATTTTCTGTAATTTCTGCGACGATCCTGATAACATCAGGCATCTCTGTTTTAGCGGCGATCGAAAGCGAGCGGGCGAGCAGAAAATCTCCAACAAGGACAGCAGTAGCATTGCCCCATATTGAATGGGCCACGGGATTGCCTCTCCGCAATGTTGCTTGATCCACAAGATCATCGTGTAATAGGGTGGCGGCATGCAAGTATTCAAAAATGGTTGAGAACGTCTTGTCATAGTTCCCATTGTAGCCGCAAACCCTGGCCGAAAGGACCATAAGCAAAGGTCTTAAGCGTTTGCCGCCGCTGAACAATATATGTCTGGCGATTTGTGACACCAGATCTAAATGCGGATTTAAGTTTTCCTCGAGGGCGGTTTCAATTGCTTCGAGGTCATCTTTAACCAGGGCAAGGATCTTATGATTTTTGTCGCTCATACAACTTCTCCTGTGAGGTCATATTCAAATGCGTCTGCAACCCTTACACCGACAAATGAGCCGATTTCCAGCCGATCGGAATGAATATATGTAATGCCATCGACGTCCGGGGCCTGAAAAAATGTGCGGCCGTTAAAAAGATTTTCTCCGGTGGTATTTTCCACGAGAACGTCATAAATTTTGCCGATATACTTTTGGTTATTATCCAAGGATATTTTCGACTGGCAGGACATGAGTCTGTCATGCCGATCCTTGGCAACACTTTCCGGAATGTGATCGGGGAGTTTGTGAGAACGGAGGTCTTTGAAATCAGAATATATGAAGACTCCTAAGTGGTCGAAATATATGTCTTTCACGAAGGATAAAAGATCTTCAAAATCTTTATCCGTTTCTCCCGGGAAACCGACGATTACGGTTGTCCTCAAGGCGGCATCTGAGACAGATGACCGGATTTTATCAAAAAGTCTGCGAAGGTTGGCAGATGTATAATTGCGTCCCATCTTTTTTAAAACACCGTCACTTGAATGCTGAATCGGAATGTCAAAATAAGAGCATATGTTTGGGTGCCTGGAAATAGTTCCGATAATGGGATCCTCTATAGTTTCCGGATGCCCGTACAACAGTCTGGTCCATATTCTTTCGGATATTTCAGAAATACTTTCAAGCAATCGGCTGAGAGAAACCGGCGGGCACAGATCCATACCGTAACCCGTTGTATCCTGTGCAACCAAAACGAGTTCCTTTACCCCAGATGAGATCAAGTAACTTGCTTCAGAAACAATATCTTCAAGGCTGCGGCTTTTTTGTTTTCCGCGAAGCTTTGGGATAATACAATAGGTACAATGCCGGTTGCATCCTTCCGCAATTTTTAGATAAGCCATGTGAGAAGAACTCCGTATTCTTAGGACTTCCTGCCGCGGAAAGCCTGTCAAATTCGGGTCCGGCAAAAAACACCTGACAGCATTCAAAGATCCATCCACAGCATCTACAATTTTGTCAAATGCGCCGGTTCCCAAGAAGAAGTCAACCTCAGGAATGGCAGTAACGATTTCTTCCCTGAAACGTTCAGGGAGGCATCCGGCGACGATGAGACGACGGCAGAGTCCATTGTGCTTATACTTTGCCAGAGCAAGGATGGTATCGATAGATTCGTTTATAGCAGATTCGATAAAGCTGCACGTATTGATGATTATGATATCGGCTTTTCCGGGGTCCCGGGTGTTGGCCCAGCCGGCGTTTATGAGTCGGCCCAGCATCAGTTCACTGTCAACAAGATTTTTAGCACAGCCTAAGCTTACCAGGTGCAGTTTCATTAGAATCTTATACAGAATATGGTCATTAATCCGGTTAAAAGTCAAAAGGCTCCCGGAGTTGTTCGGCAGCCTTTAAGCGCATAAAAATAAATTTTTTGCTTTGGCGATAAATTTATTTTTTAGACCCGGATCAGGAACCGGAGACATTTTTTGGATTCAGCCTTTTAATTTCCTTACTTCTTCAGCAATTAATGGCACAATTTCAAAAAGATCGCCCTCAATGCCGTAATCAGCTTTGGAAAAGATAGGCGCTTCCGGGTCCTTGTTTATGGCCACAACAACCTTGGATGAAGACATTCCGGCAAGGTGTTGAATAGCACCGGATATCCCGCAGGCAATATAAAGATTTGGGGAAACAACTTTCCCGGTTTGCCCAACCTGGTCTGAAGCGGGCCGCCAGCCTTCATCTACCGCAGATCGCGATGCCCCCACAGCACCATCGAGCAATTGAGCCAGTTCTTCTATCACCGTAAATTCGGCCCCTGCCATTCCCCTGCCGCCGGATACAACAGTATCCGCTTCAGTGAGTTCGACCTTGCCTGTATCGAGGCTTTTTTCAATAAATTGCAGCACCGTGTTACCGGTATCTGTATCAAGCTTTTCAATCAATCCGGCTCCGGCAGCGTTTGCAATAGTCATTGAATTGGGTCGAATTGCCAAGATCTGCGGATTTCCATCAAGCGCTACGTCTGCCAGAATTTTGCCTCCATACATCGGACGTGTTGCGATGAGATTATTTTCCTCGAAACGAATCGCCACACAATCCATAGCAAGAGGGGCATTCAACCGAGCGCTAAGACGTGCAGACAAGTCCTTGCCCTGCGTGGATGCACCCAGAATAACTACAGCCGGATTTTCTTTGTTTATGTAATCCGCAATTACAGTGGTATACGCATCAGTCAAATACTCGGAAAAAGCAGGGCTTTGGGCGACAATTATCCTGTCAGCTCCGTATTGATCAAGCTCTTTTGAAATATTATCAATGTCTGCTCCTAAAATCAGGGCGGTAAGATCACAATTTAGACTGTCAGCGATTCGTCTCCCCTCACTTAATGCTTCGTAAGTGACTTTTCTGAAAACTCCCTCTAACTGTTCTGCTATTGCCAGTACACCTTGTGACATATTTATCTCCTTAATTAAATGACCTTAGCTTCTTCATGCAAGGTTCTGACAAGTTCCACAGCCTTTGCCTTTGCAGAGTCGCCGGTTATCATCCTTCCGCCTTTTCGCTCTGGAGGAGTTTGCATTGCCATGATTCTTGTCAGCGGTTTCCCGATCCGGTCAGCGTCAAGTCCGATGTCTGCCAGGGTTTTAATATCGATGGGTTTCTTTTTTGCTTTCATGATTCCCGGAAGAGAAGCATAGCGAGGCTCGTTCAGTCCGCGCTGAGTAGTAAAAAGAGCGGGCAGCGGCGCCTCCAGGACGACGGTCCCCCCATCAATTGTCCCATGGCATCTGATCTTAGAGTCAATGATTTCTTGCTTGATAACCATGGAAATATTCGGAATGCCTAAAAATTCTGCTACAGCCGGTCCCACCTGAAAGTTGTCATCATCAACAGCCCGCTGACCTGCGATTATCAAGTCAAAAGGGGTTTCCTTCAACACTGCCGCCAGAATTCGTGCCGTGCTTAAACCATCGTACCCTGCAGCGGCCGGATCATTGATTAGTATTCCTTTGTCGGCGCCCATTGCCAGGGCGGTTCTTATGGCTTCAGTCGTTTTTTCCGGTCCCACGGAAATGATGGTAACCGAACCGCCATGAGCTTCCTTTATTTGAAGTGCTTCTTCAGCCGCAAATTCGTCATAAGGGTTAATAACCCACTTGATGTCATCGGTCTTTATGGATAGCCCGTTGTCGGCGATCCCGATTAACGATTCTGTTGCCGGAACCTGTTTTAACAATACTACGATTTCCACGCTTTTCACCTTTCTTTTGATATCATGGTTTAATAATTAAACCTCTCAGAAATGTAACTTCTCAATAAGTTCTGGTGTATGAAATAATCATATTGACCCGAATCCACAATTTATTGAGATGTTACTCGGGAATTCTATAACCTGTTTAAATAATAGATTAACAAAAAAGAAGTACAGTACCCTTCTTTTTATGTCAATACATTTTCGATCCGTGAACAGGGCAAGCGCATTTGATTTCGGTACAGCGTAGCGACGGCGTGTTTCTCTTGGAAACCGACTGACTGTTTGAAGGGCTTAAGCACAAGTTTCAGTCGGTTGGAAAGAGATACACGCCGTCGTGGAGCGTTCTCCCTGTATTGGAATTCAAATGTGTTTGCCCTGGAGCTATGAATTATTCATTTCTTTTGGATATAAGGCCTCTTGAATAGTAATCGGTCAGGGTTCCGTCATCTGCTTGGACAACGATTAAACATTCCGTGTTGTCAAGGTTGTTCACCAGTTCAAGTCCTTTTTTATGACCCAGAACCATAACTGCAGTGGCCAGCCCGTCTGCAAATGTGCAAGTATCCGCCACAATTGAAACACTTACAACCCCATTGTTTATCGGATATCCATTTCTTGGGTCGAGTATGTGGGAAAAGCGTTTTCCTTCACATTCGAAATAATTTCTGTAATCGCCGCTTGTTGCAAAGCCTTTGTCTTGTAAGTATAAAACCTTATATATTTGATCAAAAGGCGCATTTTTCTTGGGTCTGTTGATACCGATTTTCCATTTTTTACCGTCTTTTCGGAAACCTGCAGCAAATACTTCGCCCCCGATTTCAACCAGAAAGTTTTTTATTTGGTTTGTTCTGATAAGCGCTGCAATCTGATCCACACCATAACCCTTTGCAATAGAAGCAAAATCGAGTGATATAAACGCTTTTCTTTTGACAAGATAGTGGTTGGCTGAAATTTCAATATTATTGAACCCGATATCAGTTAAAAGCGCATCTATTTCTGATGGTGTTGGGATTCTTTTTTTATTTTCAGAATTACCGAAACCCCAAAGAGTTACAAGAGGTTCGACAGTGCCGTCCCAGGCTTCCCCGGTTAATTTGTAAATATTTTGCGCAACTGTCATGACATTAAAAAAATCGTCCGATATATAAAACTTTTTTCCGGTTTGCTTTAATGCATTAAACCGGCTTATTTCACTGTCTTTTCTATAGGTGGACATACTTTTGTTGATCTCTTCAAGCCGCATGTCAATCTTATCTTTCAGTGATTTTGTATTTTTAAAAAACCCGGTTACAACTGTAATATGATAGGTTGTTCCCATGGTTTTACCTGAAAAGGAGACTTGTTTTTGAAAACCGCATCCGGCAAATAATAATAGGAAAAGGATTAAGAGGGCGGTTTGAAAGAATTTTCCCATCAGCAGACCAGCAGGCATGGGATTGTCAGATATGGGCAGCATAAGATCCGGAATAAGATGGTGAGACATCTTCCCGCCGCTGCCGTGATCCAGAAGAGTGTTTAAAATTTTCAACTTTCTTGGCTTTGAGTCCCGTTAACAGCTTGAAATATTTTTCTAAGGTCTCATAGGTTAAAGAATCCTAAACTATCGATCAGAAAATTATTATATTATAATTTGGGTCTAATCATCATCTTTGCTATTCGTTGACTCATTATCGATTTTTAGAGAATACGTAATATTTTCTATTTCGCTTTTGTCATCATAATCCGGTACAGGGGAATCATCTTCAAGCAGTTCATCAATTTCGACAACTTCGTCTTTAATGTCATCTTCAGCCGCGGGCTCTTCCTGTTCTTTTTTCATAAGATCGTGGTCATCAAAAACCAGCTCAACGGATTGATCATTTCCGGATTCATACATATTTGTAACTGCTGCAGCTATTTCTTTTGCGTATATGCCGATCGGAAACAAATTTTTAGTCCTCAATGTCTCGATAAGGGCATTTCCCCCTATCGCAATCGCTGATTTTACAGACTCATCGTCAAATGTCTCCTCACAGAGAAATGAAAATATTTCTTTATCCAATTCGGCAAATTCTCTAATTATAAGCTTGGTTTTTTCATCGTTTTTTAAAATTAAATATTTTTGTTTCATGGTCGATTTTCCTTACACAATTAGTCTTTGATCAATTTGTAAAAAGTCAAATTAATCAAACATTTAGTGCCTAACCCGGACAAGCCCGCCCTCCTGCCAAGCGGAGTAAGGCGGACGGGCCGGAACCAAAAATATTTGCCACAAAGACACTAAGACACAAAGGATATATTTATTATTTTTTCTTTGTGCCTTGGTGCCTTAGTGGCAGAATTGAAAAAGTTTTGCCATAAAAAGCACCCCTGTGAAATTGACTCTGTATTTCACTGGGCAAGCAAAATTTACAACTAAGGAAATAATATTTTGTCGGAAATCATAAAAAACAGGTCATGTCAACTAACAATAACAAAAATATTGACCTGTAATTTGCAAAATGATAATTGAAAGTTCAAGTTACCCGGAGGGATGGCTGAGTGGTCGAAAGCGGCGGTCTTGAAAACCGTTGAGTGTAACAGCTCCGTGGGTTCGAATCCTACTCCCTCCGCCATTGAAACGTAATTGGAGAGATGGCCGAGTCGGCTGAAGGCGCTCGCCTGCTAAGCGAGTAACGGGGTAACACTCGTTCGAGGGTTCGAATCCCTCTCTCTCCGCCAAAAAATAAAAAGCCCGATTTTTAAATCGGGCTTTTTTATGGTCACCCTAAGCATCATTCATGAGAAAAGCAGGTTAAGCTCTGTCCATTTCACCCGTCATCTGGTCCTTGTAAATCTGATAATATTTAAAAACCTTTTTGATATAGAACCGGGTTGCCTTAAACGGTGGGATCCCCTGATAATGCCTTACGTTTCTGCTCCCGGCATTGTATGCCGCAAGCGCCAGTTCGACGTCCCCGTCGAATTGGGTAACCAGCTGTTTGAAATAGCGTACCCCACCACTAATGTTTTGCTTGGGATTGAAAATGTCCTCCACACCCAGCGCCTGGGCGGTTGCCGGCATCAGCTGCATAAGGCCTTTTGCACCTCTTTTGGAAATCGCTCTGGCATCATATCCGGACTCCGCCATAATGATCGCCTTTACAAGAGCAGGATCAACCTGGTAGCGACCGGCCGCTTGAATTACAATCGGGTGTAAGAGGCGTTCGGCGTCCTTACTGCCAATGGATGATAACCTGTATTCCATGTTGGCATAATCGTATTCCTCTATAAGAGATCGGGAGTTCGCTACCTTTGAAATCGCCGACAATTTATTGAGAATTCCGGCAGGGTTACGGCTATTATATATGGAGACAACAGATACACCTATGATCATTATAGAAATGAACAGAAATTTCACAAGTCCTATTGATAATAGCTGAATGGTTAATTTTTTATGCATTATAGATCTCATCTCAATTAGTTAACTACTTAACAATGTCTGTGCTTATAGGAAGATAATTTTGGTCCAGAGTATAATCTTTATATTTTGTATGTCAAGCAAAAAAAGACTACAATATATTGTGCTTTAACAAAGGATTGTGCATATAAATATGCCAGACTTATAATTTTTTTAAAGCGGTGTTCATACCTTCCCCTGTGAGCCCCGGGATGGAGAACCACAAATGGGATGCCAAGCATAGTAGATCTGACAAGCTCATTTTTAAAGGCATTGCATGACATGGCATGCTTTTTCTTTTCATGGGTTGCCAGGTTGATCAGATAAGAAGTGTGGGAAGCGATTGACGTTATTCCTGTAAACTCTTTTGCCTTGTTAAAGCTGTCTATCTCGTCCTGCGACAGTGTCCGTTCTTTCCAAGTATTGGAGTTCTTGGTAAATATCTGTAGAGCATTGCAGCCAAGGGCCCGGGCCTCATAGAGAGCGTTGTGCAGACCTCTTGCGATTGAGAAATGGGCCCCGAGCAGGCACGGAGTCTTTTGGGTTTGGACTTGATTACGGCATGGGCTCAATTTCAACATGAATCGGTTCTATGTGTTGATCAACAGGTACACACTCGCCGGAGTATCTGATCTTGGTCAAGTTCAATTTGAATAAGAATTCTGCTTTCCATTCGCTCCCGTCAGATGATTTTCCGGTGATTACTGTTTTTCTATACCTGTCCCCGCTCCATACCTGCTCCGGGTCTCCAGTGGGGATACATTCACATCCGCTGGAACATCCTGTGGACGTGCTGATCGTATTTTCTTTAATTATTTGGTCTTTGGCCATTGCTAAAAGCTGGGCGTCATCCATATTAACATTTGGAGACGCAACTTCTTGTACTAAATGGGAATTTGATGCCTTCCACTCCACAATTTCGCATCTATTATCACATGTCATAAAACCCTCCTATTTTTAAGTGTTATAAAAGCCAAATAGATTCTTGATAAAAAGTGCGGGCCAAGCCGGTTCGCTTAGCCCCCAGCTGGAATGTTGGAATTTTGGAACACTGAAATATTGGACTTTGGGAAAATGAAAAATTGAGTTATTTTAAAATTCACCCACTCCAATATTCCATATCCGAGTAATAATGCAAGGCAAAAAAACTGTTGTTTTCAATAAATTGTAAAATTTTTAAGACGTCAAATTAAGATGATTCTCTCGTTTGGAGATCCGGCAAACTGCTTCCTGGCTGCGTATCCGGTTTCAAAAACGTTTCGATTTAGTCCCCTTATCTTGGCGTTGGTGGCGGGGTCCTTCATTTGAGGCACGTTATTGATTATTCCCTGTATGGCTGCCTTTTTGGTCAGGGTTATGAATCGATCGTCCTTTCTTATCTTAAGATCCGCCGCGATAACTCCCAGTGAGAACGGACCCTTCATAATCGTCAGAAACTTATGTTTCTTAAAGTCAAAAAACACCAGCCTCAGGTCATGGCCTTGGTCGATGACTTCCTCAAACCTTTTAAGATACTCATCCCGAGTGAGATATCTCGGGCCTTTGCGGCTGGCAGTAACCAAAATCGGCTCATCCACATAGAAATCGGCCACAACAGTAAGCCCTCTGGGAAAGGATTTTTCAAAATCTCCCGCCGTATAGACGGCTCGCCAGGCCTCGGAAAGATCAAACCCGTTGACATAGTCCACGTAATGGGGCACGGAACCCTTGACTTCATGTTCACGGATCATGACATCCACGCAAAGTGGACCGCCGGCCTGAGCCAGACCCCGGCACTGGTGAATGGCTGCATGAAAGCCCGCTTCAATTGCTGCGTCCGCCTGTATATTTGACAGTGTGAGGTAGCCGGAACCGCCGATGGATGGATTGGTGATGGTTAACTGTTTTTCTTTAGCCATGCCTTCCTCCTAAGTCTTTTTAAGTTCGTTTATGCTGGTTGAAGTCGAAAAGCTTGGGCCATCGAAACTTAGAGCGCCAACAGGGCAGGGAAACTGGATACACGCCCCGCAACCGAAGCATTTGCCGGGGTCGTTGTCGAGAAGCGCATGGCACCTGAGCCCGATGCCGCAAAGCCGGCACTTGAACTTGGGCATGCCCTTTAGTTTTTCAGGCTCCTCCCGGGCCACGCGCGCTCTTTCTTTGGCAAACTTAAGATCCAGGCACTCATCGGACCTTATAAAATGACCCATCCTGATACCAGAATTCTTGGCATTCTTTCCCATGTCCAGCACGCAGACCCCGTCTGCCACCACCATTATTTTTTCCTTGTTGAGATACCGGCGGTAAAGTTCCTTGAAGAGTTCGGCGTTGTCATCCACACGGTATGGGTTTATATGGATTACCTCAAAGCCTAAGGCCGGACCTTCTTTGTCGAAGTCCACCTCCAGGGGAATCTGGCCGCCGGTCATCCGGATGTTGTAGTTGTTATAGATGACGTTAATGGCGCCAAACTTTTTGTTTTTGGCGGCGAATTTGATACCGCTGATATTAAAATTATAAGCGCCGTCTCCTGATGCGGTCAACACAATCTGTTTGTCGGAACAGGACTCTTTGATTCCGTCACCGACTATGGCGCCGGTACCCATACAAAAGATTGCATCCACTATGCCGTAAGCGTGGTAGCCCTGAAGATTGCCGCATCCTCTGTCCGCCGCATAGATGAGTTCATACCTGTCTTTGCCTTTAAGTTTCAACTGCCGGTTAAACCGTCGCATGCCCTCACGCACTGACCAGGAAACTTTGGTGTCACCGCAACCGGAGCAATTGGAAACCGGTCGCAGGTAGGTTATCTCATCCGCTGCTTTGTCTTTTGGAGCAGGGTTTTGTTTGGAAGCCATGTTGGTACCTCCTTTAACCATTCAAAATATGATCGATATAGGAAAACCGTTCGTATATCCTGGGTTCGTAAGGAATGCTGCGGTCCAAAACTTTTACTTTAAGTCCCCGCCGGTTTACCAGGTCTAAGAGTTGAAGATATATTACCCGACCGTAGCCTTCCTCGAATACATAGATCTTTTCGATGGGATGCTTTGAAACGAGATCCTCATAAAGGGCGCCGGGTTGGGGAAACACAAGGTTGCTCTCTATTACTACAACATCCTCGTACTTGTTTAAAAGACGGTCCCTCAGAGCCGGGTCGTCATCCACCAGGCGAAAGTCTTCCCTGAAGGGACCGTTCACTACTATCATGGCCTTGGGCTCAGCACCGTATTCGGTCACCCGGTTCCCCAGAAGCTCGAAGTTCTCTATAATCTTTTGTTTGAATAGGTGAATCAGTTTTGAATGAAATTTTCTTTCTCTGGGGCGGATATGGGGGCCGATGGTGACCAAATGTTTGGGGTCCCTTGTGAAGCCTTTGCGCCGATGATTCACCTCCATGTCCAGCTCCACCACCGGGTCCACGGAAACCTCCCGGTAGGAGAGATCATAGTTCATGATTACCGCAAACGGAACACCCAATTCCTCAAAGAGTCGATAGCAGTTCTTGACGGTCGTGTGGGCGGTGCTGGGGGAGTGAAGTTCCAGGGTGGGAATTCTAAAATGAAACCCGAAGAGGACTTTATTGTCCTGCATGGTCTGTGAGGATGTGCCCTGACGGTCATCCCCTGAGGCAATACCCAAGCCCCCGGTATACGGAACAACATTAACCGAAACCCGAAGCGCATCCGCTGCGGTATTTGCGCCCAGATGCTTAAACGAACACATCACTCGTGACCCTACGGGAATTCGCTTTCCCTTGTCTTTGGCAAAGACCGTATCGCCATAAACCAGGTCCCATTCTTCTTCTGTTAGGAACTCCCGCTTTTTAAAATCCCCTTTGCAGATTACGGCTCCCAGTGCCAGCGCCGCGGCGTTGTCTTCGTTGGTGGTCGTTCCCCAGTGAGCGGCAAGCTGGTAGCCTGTTTGATCCAACATTTCACCCACCCTGATGGTAAAAGGGTTTCTTTTGGGGATATTCCCTGCCAGTTGCTCGAAGCTCCCCTGGAGGTCCGAAATGGGTGCTCCAGGATAACCCGTGGTCACTCGCACACCCGCCTCTAAGGCTCCCCGGGCGACGGCCTGGTTGCCCGAAAGCCTCATCCTGCCTAAATCAAAACTTGAATTATTTTCCATTGACTCACCTCGCTAACCGTATAATTCATTTATAAATTCAATTAGTTACAGTAATATTTATATCACCCTATTAGGCTTTTTTTTCGCATTAAAAAATATATATTCAGCAAGAATTGTGCCAAAAAAATTGTGTGGGTCTAATTATTTGAAATAAAATGATAAATTAGCATTACTTGACAGTTTTAATATGTATATGGCTTTTTGGACTAGAGGCAAAAATGTCTCATAACAATAAAAACAGAGGATTACTTGTTGATAGTGTAGATAATATTGGTTATGGGACAAAAAGAGCCTGATATGGGATTATTAAATCCTGTGCGTTTTTATCTTTCTGAACAGTGTCCTGCGGTTGATGCCCAGAATCGACGCGACCCTGGCTTTGTGCCAACGGTGTTCATGCAGCAATTTTTCAATATATTTTTTCTCGAAACTTTCCTTTGCGGTACGTAACTTTAGATTATTGAAATTTTCAAGGATTAATTTTTCTGCGATAATTTCCGGTTTGGCCGGTTTGGATTGTGATATATTCAAAAAGTCGATTTCCTTTAAAGTGATATAGCGGTGTATCGCGTTCTGGAGTTCACGGACGTTACCCGGCCAATCGTAGCTTTGCATGGATTTAATTATATCCTTGGGAATTGAGGGTATATTATCATCATCGCAATAGGCATGCAAAAAATGATAAAGCAACAGAGAAATATCCTCTTTACGTTCTCTTAATGGCGGAATGGTGATGGGAATGATATGTATTCGATAGTAAAAATCCTCACGCACGCCGCCTTTTTCCACACAATCCTTTAAATTTTTATTGGTTGCTGAAATAATACGGATATTCGGTTTTTTGATTTCCCTGCTTCCTATGGGTGTATATCCTCCACCTTCAATTGCTCGCAACAATTTTACCTGCATGTTAAGGTCGAGCTCGGCCACTTCATCCATAAATAAGGTGCCGCCATCGGCAATATCTAAATAACCGGGTTTATCAATATCCGCTCCGGTAAATGCACCTTTTTTGTATCCGAAAAATTCACTTTCAATCAGGTTGTCTGGAATGGCGCCGCAATTAACGGTCACAAAATTCTTGCTGCCACGATTACTCAAATCATGAATGGTTTGAGCTACCAATTCCTTTCCGGTACCGGATTCCCCGTAAATAATAACATTGGCATTGGATAGGGCGGCTTTTAAAATAGTTTGATAGACTTCATGCATTTTTTTGCTTTTTCCAATAATGCTGCCGAACTGGGTAGACCCTTTAAAAGAGGCTCTCAGTCGTATGTTCTCCTCACGCAGACGGGCCTCGCTGATTCGCAGAGCCTCTTCGTTTAGCTTCCGCTCGGTAATATCCACATGGGTTCCGACAATCCGGGCCGGCGTACCGTTTTCATTCCGGTCAACAACCTTACCTCTTGCCATAATCCATCGCCATCCTCCCTGATTTGTTTTTAAGCGGTATTCAATTTCAAATGAACCGGAATTTTTTTTAGCATATTCATTAATCTTGTCGATTACCGATTCCTTATCTTCAGGGTGGATCAAGCTTTTCCATGTGTCGAAACTCTGTGGCATCTCATAGGGTTTATAGCCGAGCATCGTATAGAAACAGGGATTGAAAAAAGCTTTGTTTGTGACCAGGTCCAAATCCCATAATGCATCGCTGGTTGCCTCCATGGCCAGATCAAGGCGCTTTTTACTCTGACGAAGAGATTCTTCTGAATTCCGGTAGTCGGTCATATCTTCCCCTGAACAAACAACGTATTCAACATTTCCGTTGTCGTCCAGCTTTGGGGTTTTAATTATCGATAATAATCGTTTTTCTCCTCTTCCATTAATTACCCATTCTTCACTGCAGATCTTTATTTTTTGATCAAATACCTTTATGTTGTTGGCGATTATCGTCTCAGCTTCCTCTTTACTCAAAATATCGTAAAGAGATTGGTATTCTATGTCTTTTTTTTCTAAGTTTAAAAACTCTGCATGGGCTTTGTTTACCGCGCCATATGTTTTTGAATTTACTAAATACCAGATTTGAGTCTGTATGTTATCTAAAAGTAATTCCTGTTCTTCTATTTTTTGTTTCAAAGATTGTTCCGCCTGCTTGCGGTCAGAAATATCCATAATCATAGCCAGCTTGGAAATAGATCCATCTGAATGGTATATTGGCGTACTGACCACATAATACCAGTTCTCCTTTGGGGTAAAGACTTCACACCGAACGGTTTCACCTTTAAATATCCGGTTGTTAAGACACCAGGGGCAGATAGAATCACGATTATGTAAAGATTTATAACATACTTGCCCGGTAGCGTCATAACCGATATGTTTGATATAATGTTCGTTCATAAATTCAACACGGTAGTCTTGTGAACATAAATATATCAGCCCATCAAAAGCTTCTACTATTGCTTCCAGTTGCAAGCCTCTCTCATGTAATACCGCCTGCCGCCCTTTACGATGTTTATTTATTGTATCTTTTTGGTTAACCCTGGGTGTTATTTTTTTGCAGATTGGTTTTTTTGTCATTAGAACATCCCCCAGTTGTTATTTTAAGTAAGGATGCTAAAAAGGATGGTTTTCAGTGAACCGTCGAAGTATATTGTATTATTCCCAATAGAAAGCATCTTTTGTTATATAAGTATTATCACTTAACGGTTATCTTTTTCAAGAATATTTACGTAATTACGGTTGAATTTGTCTAAACATCCGACATTAAATATTGACAAATTTTTTTTTCTCTAATATATTAACAGTTAATCAGCTTGATCAAGGCGAATGTCAACAGGCCTTCCCACAAGGAAGGCCTTCACGTTTGGCTTGAAAGGAATCCTATCCTTCCTTCGCAGCCTTATCTTCCAAAAATGGAAGTGTTTTACCTGTTAGAAATCCGGTTACGACCCGTTCTATTTATACTGGCCATTATAGTTTCTTTAAATCGAGGCTAAAGATATTCCCGGGTATTATGAGCGTCAAAGCAAGCTTTTTTTAACATATTATCAATTTTAAAGAATTTATTAGATCAATTCTAAAACCGAAGAAATCGATTATATCAGGATTTCTGCAATATGCCGAAATTGATAAACACAGTGTAGGAGTGCCGATTTATGAGACCACAGATAGACATATTTACTCTTTTAGATCAACTTCCCTATCGCAGGTGGAAAGAAAAAGAAAAGATAGTTCAACTGGACTGGAAGGCAGAGTGGGAGCGGTTCGATGCCAAAAAACTTTTTGAGTTTGACCTGGCTACTGTTCCTGAAGAAAAATTAAGTGCCATTCGGAAGCGAAAAGAGGCCATTATGGACGGCAACTATGCGGCGCTTTCGATTCTCACCAGGGTTGTCGACGGTCTCTGCGGCTATCCCATCACGCCGTCTACGCCCATTGCCGAAAATTTTGCCAAAGTTGCTTCAGAGGGCCAGAAGAACCTGTTTGGTTCTGAACTCATGTATTTTCAACCCAGTGATGAACTTTCCGCCATTGCTGCGGTGGAGGCCATGGCATCCCAGGGGGGGCGCTACGTGGACAACTCTTCTTCCCAGGGCTTGGTTTTAAAGACCAAGAACCTCTTTTCAGTGGCCGGCAAACGCTTGCCTGTGGTGATGACGATTATGGCAAGGGAGGTCAACAAAGGGTCTTTAAGTATTCATTGTGGTCACACCGATTTTTATGGTGTTCGCAATACCGGTTGGGCTCAACTGGTTGCCGGGGACAACCAGGAGCTCCACGATCTTTTGCCGATAGCCTTTAAGACCGCCGAGCTGCGCCAGGTAATGCTTCCGTGTATGGTAATCGGCGATGGGTTCATCAAATCCCATGCGTTAGAGAACATAAAGGTGCTTTCAGACGATTTTCTCGGGTATTTTGTCGGGCCTCCGAACAGATTATATCAGCCCGATTTTGAGCAAAAGACCTTAACCGGCACCTTTACCGACGTGGATCTTACCATGGAAGGTCAGGTAGCCCAGGATCTTGCTTACCGATTTATAAAAAGGGGACTTATTGCCGCCATGAACATGATGAACAAAATCATGGGGACTAATTTAAAGGCGGTGGAATGCTACCGCACCGAAGATGCGGAAATGGTGGTTGTAATTCTGGGATCGGCAGCCGGTGTTCTCAAGGATATGGTCGATTACTACCGGGATGTGAAGGGGGTGAAAGTGGGAGTGGTTCGCCCTGTACTTTTCAATCCTCCCTGTTTTCAGGAGCTTGCCTACGGCATTCGCAATGCAAAGGTGGTAAGTGTGCTGGAACGATCCGGCATGGCCCATAACCAGCTTCTTTTAGCGGACATACAGTCCGCACTCCAGGTTTCTCTTCGGGCCGGCCGCGAAGGCAGGCCGGAGCATAAAATCTACGGCCGTACCGACATGCCGACCCTTTTGCACGGGGTGTACGGACTGGGGAGCAAGGACTTTAACAAATACAACGCTGCGGCTGTTATAGAGAATATGTGGGCATGTTTTCAAGGAAAGACGCGCGAGCATTTTCTCCGTGACTTTTTTGTCGGAATTGAAGGACCTTATGCATTAGAGCCCAAGGCGCTTCCGGACTACAAGGATCGTGAGCTTGGAATGACATTTATCGGCATCGGCGCAGAAGGCGTTAAGACAGCTTTAGAGACCGCGGCCCTTATTTATGCGGAAGGCAGTGACAACGGCAAAAGATATATTCAGTCCGGTGCGCGATACGGTGCTGCCAGGAAAGGGGCGCCGGTTTTTATGAACCTCAGGATCAGCTCCGATCCGATTCGCAATTCCTCGGAGCTAACCGAGCACGATGTCCTTGCATTTTTCAACGATAAGTTTCTCTCCGGAGAGATTTTAAGGGATTATGTGGGAGGACTGAATGAGAACGGTCTTCTTATTATAAACAGCTCCAGAACAAAAGACGAGATCATCGGATCGTTTCCCTCTGAAATGCGCGAGCTTATTTCAAAGAGAAAGATCAAAATAATTGTCCTGGACGCAACCCGGGCCGCCCTGAAGCACCTCAAACGGAACCTGCCCGGCGCCATAATGCTGAGTCTTATAAACGGTGAGACAAAGATACTTTCCGCCGATGAATTCGGAAACAGGTTTCAAAACATACTTGAGCAAAAACTGGGACCCAAAAAGGGTCGAGAGATTGTTGAATCGAACATCGCACTTTTAAATGAAGGATCAAAACGGTTAGCCTCAACACCAGAACAAATGGCCGGGGCGTTTGCCGGGGTCTCGGATAGTCAGAGGCCGGCAGCGGCAGTAAAACCCGAAGATTTTGGCAAAGGGTTCGGAACTGCCGGTTTGCGAACAAAGCTTTCCCAAAAAGATGAGATGGGTACCATCAAGCCGGTTAACCTGATTAAAGATTATCAGAAACAGTTTGACGAGGATATGGTTAAACCTATCCTGGAGGGTAAAAATGTTCCCTGGGACCGGTTTTTGCCCGTGGTTCCGGCGGCCACCAGCAGGTTTAGAGACATGAGCTATATCGGGACCCAGGTACCGGTGTGGGATGCGAAAAAATGCATTGCATGCGGCATGTGCGCTGCTTTGTGCCCGGATTCAGCGATCTATTCCACCATAACAGATAAGCCTATTCCGGATGATGCGGCCGACTATTTCAAAGTTTTCAAGAAACCGCCCAGGGGGATTCTCTGGGAGAGATGCGCCATGAACCTCAACGTTATTGATGCCGCCTGCAAGGGGTGCGGGGTTTGTTCCCAGGTCTGTCCGGTGAACGCATTTACCATGGTGGACAAATCAAAACTAAAAGAAACCGATTTTTTACCCAAAAAATACCAGGATCTTGACAATACTTACGATGCAGCCGGTTATGTGGACCGGATGGCCTTAAACCACCAGGTTCTCTTTGTTTTTTCAAAGCTTTATCCGGGCAAACACACGTTGTGTCCGGGCTGTGGCGAGGGTACGATCAACCTGTTGACCTTTTTTGCATTAGAAAGTTTGCGCAACAGTCCCAAAGGGATCGAGACCTTTTACCAGGGGATCAAGGTTCTGTCGGATATTAACCGGCATGCCATAGATCATATGATCGACCGAGGGTTCAGCATCTACACGATCAATTCCACAGGCTGCAACCAGGTTTCCGAACTGGTCAACCCGTTCAACACCCGAATTTACCAGTCGGGTCACTACGGTTTCGGTACGGCATCTGCTGCTGCTCTTGGGGCCAAATTCAGTATGGACCAGGCATATCATAACGATTTCAACGATGTATTGACCAAGATCATCGTTTTTGCAGGTGACGGCGCCATTTACGACATCGGCAACGGTCCCTTCAATTATGCCCTGGGCGAAAACTTCGATGTCACCTGGGTGATCTACAATAACGAGGGATATATGAACACCGGGGCTCAGAAATCAGGCGCCACCCGTTTCGGTTGTGACAGATCTACATCCCCGATAGGGGCCAAACATGCCGGCAAGACCACCTTGCACCGTCGGATCGTCAGCCAGGCCACGGCAATTTCACATGTCTATTCGGCTAAGCTAACCGTGGACAATCCGTTTTACGCCATCAAGATATTAAAGGAGGCCATCGCTTATTGCGGCCCGTCTGTGGTGGAATTTTTCTCATACTGTTCACAGGGCCATCAGAGCCATGACTGGGCGGGTCCTTTAATCTCGAGGATGATGAATGAGGCCAGGAAATGGCAGATACAGGTAAGAAGACCGTTCCATAAGCTTGACATTTCGGCCAACCCCGATCCCGACAAAACATATCCGGCCAAAGGGAAATCGTTTAAAAAGGGTATCAAAAGAGAGCCGGCCACTTTCTATGATGTGGTGAGTATGCTGGGCCAGTATAATCGTCATATCAAAGCCCAGGAAGGTGACGTGATTCCTGAGCTTGTCTTTGTAAACGAGACCGTATCTCTTTTTAGATGGTTCAGAAACCAGTACCTGGCCGGCTACCGTGATACCATGCCGACTGAAGAGGAAGTGGAGCGTATTGTAGCTGAGCGTTACATGATATAGCGAAGCTCCTCCGCCTCAATCTGAAGTGTTTTTGTGGATTTAGCAACTTTATTTTTTCGTGAACCCTTACGAATTTATCAAACTTAAGTCGCTTGTTTTTTTAAATAGGGCGCTGGTTGCAACCATTTGTTTTTATTGCTATCGTAAAACCATTTGTCCGGGAATCCCCGACGTTTGAGATAGGAAGGATTCTCAGCCCAGCCGATAAGCTCTAAATATGCCTGATGAATTTTTCTGAATGTATCTGTATCTCCTCCAAGGTCGGGATGGTGTTTTTTTACCTGAAGCCGGAATGCACTTTTTATTGTCTTTTCAAGTTCCGGAGAATTCAAATCCGACTTGCCAAGCTTCAAGTGCATCAGCGATGCCTTTTTAACGGCGGGGATTTTTATTTCCGGCGGCATTACAGAACAGAATGCAGGATCATTGCGTCTTGCCTTTTTGAGCAAGAGACGAGTGGCAAGATAGTTTCGATTGGTTCGTTTTTTTTCGGCCCACCATGTATTTCCAAGAATATCGGACATAATACAGTAGTCCTCGGCGGGTTTTTTTCCGGTAGAACGCGGGTAGATAAAGCTATAGATTTCTTTGGAATTATAAGGAAGGACATCCATAACGATCATTATGTCAGTAAAATAAAAGGTCGCATAGCGGGTGTTTAATGTCTTGAGCAAACCGGTTCTTAAATCAAGCGCATACCTGAGCTTCTGTCGGCAATCAATGGAACAATACCTTCGCCGGCCAAGATTTTCATCTGTACCGCAGGAGAGACATCGTCTTTTTATCCTATGATCTGAACAGGATATTTTTTTTTGTACAGAACTTTTCATGACAAATGCGGTTTATTGTTATTTTTTGATGTATCCCCACTTAACCAGACGTTGATAGGCATATTTCGCCTTTTCGCCCTGGTTAACAATTTGAAGATATTTATTGTACTCGTTAGCCGATTTCTTAATCTGCTGCATCCCTTCCAGAGACAATCCTTCAAAAAATATAGTGTTAGGATTACCGGGCAATACTTTTTCATAATATTTAAATTCTTCATATGCTGAGGCGTAATCTTTTTGTTTGATTTTGGCAAATCCGGAAAGATAATATGCCTGACTCTCCTGTGGATAGACAGTTTTTGCTTTTTCTGCAAAGGATCCGGCTTTTGCATAATTTTTCTGGGCCATCTGGCATTTTGACATCATGACAAGTCCGGCATAATCGTCAGGAGTTTGCCTTAACGCTTTTGAAAAATGGATTTCAGCTTCACCATATTTACCCTTGGCCATCAGGCTTTCGCCTTTTTGCATGGCTTGGATAGCTTCTTTTATGGACCGCAGTTTTGTGGTATGGTCCATGTAGCGATCTCGGTATAGGGGAAAGCTCCGCGAAGACCGGTATTGCGTACGCACGGCTTCCACAGCAGTACGATAACGCTCATCACTCATGGGATGTGTCGCAAACATTAATTCGATAGCATTGGGTTTGTTTTTGGACATACGTCTCAGCATATCCATCAGCCCCACAAATTCATTTGAGTTATATCCGGCTCGGACCATATATTCCAAACCCGAGGCATCGGCCTCACGTTCGTTGTCTCTGCTGTAGGATGCGAGGAGCGCTCCGGCGCCAACCATTCCCAGTTGTGATGCCAGCCTGCCAAAGCCGGAGCTTTTTGTTCCTGCATATGTGGCAACACCGCCGACAAAAAGATTGGTTAAAACACTTTTAGACATCTGTTCAGCAGTATGGCGACGGTTCACATGGCCGAGTTCATGGCCCAGCAGGGCAGCAAGTTGTGCTTCGTTTTCAAGGGCAAGAAGAATTCCCCGGGTTACGGCAATACTTCCCCCGGGAAAGGCATAGGCATTCACATACGTCGCGTTCACGCCTCGGAACGAATACGGCATATGGGGACGATGGGTTCGGGCGGCTATGTTTTTACCGGTTCGATCGATATAATTATTCAGGGATGTATCCTGCAGAGAGCCGTAGTCCGAAGAAAATTGATGGGGTGAATGTTGTTTGTCGATCTCAATTTCCTGGGCCTCCGATACCATCATGAATTGAGATTTGCCGGTAACCGGGTTTGCTGCACACCCGACCATAAAACCTGCTGCGGACATTGAAGAAATCCATAAAAATTCTCTACGGGTTATACCATATTCGGTGCTGCTTTGTATTCGTTTACTTTGCATTTTTGTTTCCTTTGGATGAATGTAACCTACTTAGTGTCCATCCATAAATGGTCTTTTTGCCCAATCTCTGCGTTATGTTCA
>CAZBOB010000028.1:0-40576 GCA_964492995.1 uncultured Desulfobacteraceae bacterium
AACAGAAGGTGAAACTTTGCGCTTGACCGTGTCTACTTTTTTGGGGCAATATCAGTCGGTTCACTGTCGCACCCAAACCAATTATTTGAAAACCATATCTTCATCAAACGGTACTTGGTCCCGCATGATAAAATAGGAAGCACGGGCCAACTTGTTGGCAAGAGCCTTGGTTGCAACAGCGCCGTTGGCTTTAGCCATTTTTTGCTGATAAAATCTCTGGGCTCTGGGTATGTACCTTGTGGCAAAGTGAGCTGCTTCAACATAGGCCCAGGCTAAATACTTATTGCCGTTCTTCTTGTTGTTTTCCCCTTTCTTTTTACCATTTGAAAGTCTTTTACTACTGACACAGCGGCAGTAGGAGGAGTAATTACCGACTTTGGAAAACCGACCTATATCTTCTACCTCAAGCATAATTGTGAGACCCAGAATTGTTCCAATTCCAGGTATGGTGAGCAGCATCACAAACTCTTTGCGAAGTTGAACCTGGGATTTTACTTCTTTTTCTATGCCCTTGATTATTTTTCCCAAATGCTTAATTGCAGAGATATTATTTTGAGCCATGAACACCAGGTTCGATGAATCGAATAATTTATAGGCATCGTCCATGTTGAGTTTCTTGATGTCATTGTTTGATATCTTAATTCCAAGATTTCTGGTAATCGTACTTTGCAGGCTTAAAATATTTGCTGTTCTGTGTTTTACAAAAAATAGTCTTCTTCGCAGTAAATCTCGCACAGATCTTCGTTCTTTTGGGTAGATATAACCTTCAGGTAAAATATCTAAGTGCTTCATTTGTGCCAACCAAAAAGAGTCCCATTTGTCATCCGTATGTTTTATACCTTCGTACTGTTTTATCGCCGACGGATTTGCCAAATGTACCGTATAACCATGTTCTTGCAACCCATCCACAAGCCAGTACCAATTGTAGGTGGATTCAACGATAACACCTTCCAGATCAGCCTTGAATGGTTCCAAAACCTTTAAAACATTGTTTAGATCGTTTGGCTGCCTCCGTCCAAATAGCCTTTTGTAATCCTGATCCATAATGCCGATGTAATTATTGCTTGAATGTAAATCGATTCCAGCGTATACTTTCATGAGACACCTCCTAGATCCATAATATTTATGTTACGTAAATTACGTACTGGTCCATAGCATCTTTTGCTATGAATGGGGAGGTGTCTTTTTTTCAGCGCGTCAGGCCGTAGTGACATTTTCCGTTGCTACACATCTGCGTAGCGAATCATTCACAAACCGACTTTTATTCTCGATAAATGTATCCTTCAGACAAAAGGAAAATGTCACGCTTGACGCGCAATACGTATTTGACCAGTTCCGGCTTAAAACAAAATTGTCTTGGCTCCAAGTCGAAGCCCTTTATATGAATATCAAAGCTTGAATTGTGAATTAATGTTTGGCAATTAAGCTGTTAACATCTAATAGAATCAATATGGGCAGAGCGTGGCGAATTGAATATCAAGGTGCATTATATCACCCTAAATGATCGTAAACAAAATGGTAAAAATATTTTATGTGTTTGATTTATTGTTCATTTTAGTAGATTTAGATGTATTTTCATAACGCTTTTATAAATGAGATATAAATTTATTAAAAAAATCCCATTTTGTTTACCTTTCAGGAAAGCCGATGATACCCCATCTTCTTCGTTATCAAGGGCTCGCAGTAGATGACTACGGCTTCGCCCTTGATGCCTTAAATCTGGGGCATCATCGACTTTCGCTTATTCAGGGTATCACTTAATGTCCCGGGGAGATGACGGACCGAATAACTGAATACAAAAAAAAGGAATCTGCACTATGAAAACACTCATTATCTATTTTTCACAAACGGCCAATACCCGTAAGATTGCCGAGTGCATTCACGACGGCATAATAGATGCTAAGAGCGAATGTATCATGAAAGCGTTGAATGATGTAGAACCAACATCGTTATCGGATTATGAACTTATCGGAATAGGCTCCCCGGTATTTTGGTATAAAGAGCCGTTTAATGTGCAGGACTTTATTGAAGCTTTACCTGAACAGGAAGGTCGGCATTGGTTTGTATTTTGCACCCATGGAAATATTATCGGCGACTTTTTCCCATCGGTGACGAAAAAGTTGAATAAAAGGGGTGCCACGGTCATAGGGTTCCACAATTCCTATGCAAACATAACCGTTCCGTTCTATCCCAGGCCAAGCTATACATACGGTCATCCGGATTCATACGATTTCGAGCAAGCCAAAGCCTTTGGTAGAGAGATCGTGGAACGTAGCCTAAAAATCACTCATAACGGCGACAATTTTATTCCAAAACCAGGACCGGTCTCTTCCAAAGAATGGATCGAAGAAAGCAAAGTCTTAACAAAAGAGGCTATCAAGAAATTCATGCCGAAATTCAGCATCAATACTGACACCTGTATCCAGTGTCACGAATGCGAGGAAAACTGTCCGGTCCAAGGGATTGATATTGAAGCTGAACCGCCACGCATTCAAAATCCGTGCATTTATTGTTGGCGTTGTGTGACGATTTGTCCGACACTTTCCGTAGAGGCTGATTGGGAGCCTCTCGTTGCAATTGCGCCTACCAATTATGCCCGCTATAAAAAGGAGTTGGACAAGGTAGCGGCTCGTGGTGAATTCCGATGGTTGATCGACCCTGAGACTATTGTTTTTGATGACCCCCTCTATAAGCAACGCCAACGTGAAATTAAGAATAAAGAATAAAACAATTCCATTATAATGGATATAAGATCTTTTTCAGACTTGAATCATGCTTCATCATTAACCGCCTAATAATAATAGGTAAACTACCCTAACAACAGGATCTGTTGATTAACTGAATGAAAGGATAAAATGAGAGTTTTTCAGCTTAGAGTATCAATTATCGGAATACCAAAAATATACAGAATTATTGAAGCATCTGAAAACTGCACTTTTGATAATCTTCATGAAACAATTTTTCATGCATTCAATCGATATGATCCACACCTATATTCCTTTTTTATAACTAAAAAAGACACAAAGAGTGTTCATTCAATCTATGAAGCGCCAGAGATAACACATCCTCAAAATGTCGAAGATATTATGGGGGTTGGAAGAAAGAAAAAATCTACCGCCAAGACTCGTATCAGCGATGTGGGTTTGGATGAAAAGGACGTCTTTCATTACTTATTCGATTTTGGTGATGATTGGTGGCATCGTATCCGTGTACAATCGTTGAAAGAAACGAATCTTAGGAAAAAATCTATTAAAATTATAAAATCAATTGGTGAGTCTCCGCCACAGTACCCGGAATATGATGATTATTTTGACGAAGATTATGAATGATAAAAATGCAGTTAACAACACACCGGTGTGAGACGGCTCGCAACCTCGCCAACCCTCAGCCCAGCGAAACGTCAGGAAAAGATTTAGGCAGATGCGTCGGATTGGATAGACTGAATAGCATTCTGTGCTGCATGAACTAAGAATGACGATCTGGACATACCTCGTTTTTTAGCAGCGGCATCAATCTGTTTTAACGTCATTTCAGGTACGGTGACATTCACCCTGACAGTGCGGGGTTTGGCATCAGGAACCGAAACGACCAAAAAAGCGATTGCATCGACGTAATCGGGATCGCTCATGATCTCTTCGAGCCTGGAGGGGCCAGGCAATTGTTCGCCGTCTTCGAGCATGCCCCGGATATGAAGGGTGAGAGCCTCTTGGGCCATATCCTTGGCTTCATCAATATTTTTCCCAGCGGTGACGCATCCGGGAAAATCCGGAAACGATACGCCGAAATCTGATTTGGTCTCTTTATGAACGATAGCAATATAGTTCGCCATGACAATACCTCAACTGAATTTGATACCTGACTGACGTTCGATACTTTTTAATGTGCCAATCGGTATGTCTTTTTTGGGATGTGGAACGGTAACTCTTCCTTTTCGCTTTGGATGCCGGAATTGCGTGTGAGAGCCGGCTTTTTCAATCTCGTACCACCCATTTTGCTCGAGTATTTTGATGATTTTTCGGCTATCTATGGTGTGTATTAATACACATTCCAGCACGGTTTGTCAATATTTACAATTTGTCGAATATAGAGCAATGAGGGGCGCCACAGGAACATCTTGATATAATAAATAAAACGTTTTAAATTCGCGTCAGATGAGGCCTTAAGTTAAATGGCTATTTTTAGAGTCAAAAACACACTTTTAAGAGAAGAAGAACACGGGCAGATGGCAAGAGCAAAACGGCATTACCTTCCAGGCCACGTTTGGCACATCCCGGGTAAATGTGCTCCACATTTAACAGGATAACTCACGCATCGGTATTATAAAAAAGAATTTTTGATTTGGGGTAGGGCCACAAAGATGTCAGGACGACAATGGTGAATGGTGTATACTCACGTATTGAACAGAGGCGGGCGAGGTGTAAAAAGTTCTTCGGAGCGCCTATAAGATTTATTCGCCTTCGCCGTAATACCCTGCAGCTTGTTGGAGTAAAAAGGAGATCCCGCCCAGCGGGGCTGCAAGCATGAAAGGCGAGGTGAACAGCGCCGAAGCTCATCAGAGTAAAGGCGGGTTAATTCTGTTATATCATTTCGATGTTGGAATGGCTACGGCGCAATTCCGCTTTGATACTCCACAGCTTACTGCGGGGAGCTTCATTGCAAAAATATTTTTTTTTATTTGAGTATTATATGTCATTTCGTAGCCGCATAGAACGCTGTACCACTTTTTGGGTTTTAAATATAACCTATTGAATCTAAATTGAAATTATGATATGAAGATATAATTTGTTTCAAATCTTATGCGTCTTTATAAGACGTGTTTGTCAAAATATTTAGGTCGTATAATATTAGTTCGGCAAAAAATATAAATTTGGAATGGGAATCAATGTATGTTAATATTTGAATGGGATTTTAAAAAGGCAAAAACCAATATAGAAAAACACGGTGTATCTTTTGAGGAAGCAAGCACCGCTTTCAGAGATCCTCTATCATTAACCATAGATGATCCTTTACATTCAAGAGATGAAGAAAGATTGGTTCTTATCGGAATGTCCTATAATAATAACCTGTTGGTTATTGTTCATACAGAAAGACGAGATAATATTCGAATTATAAGTGCAAGAAAAGTCACCAAGAAAGAAAGGAAATATTATGAAACCAATGTCTAATGATCCAGATATGTTGGAAGAATATGATTTTAGCAAGGGCGTAAGGGGCAAATACGCTAATAAATACAAAAAAGGAACCAATGTTGTAATCATCGACCCGGATGTGGCTGAGTTTTTTCCAGATGAAAACTCAGTAAATGACGCTCTAAGGTCATTAATCCCTATAATTAAAAAAAGAGAAAAAAGGACTGCCGAACAAGGGCATTGAGATGGACTGGGAAAAGCTGGTGCGTTTTTGTCTTTTCTGGCAGTCCTCACAAATCTCGCCTTTATCAAAGCCCTTCTTTGCTTTTCCCAGCGCACTCATGCCCGGCGTTATCCGAAATGATAGCATGATGGTCGCTTTAAATTTTATTGACACCCGTTACGTATCTGGTTACAATATGGTTGCATGATACAAAAATTCAAACACAAAGGTTTAAAACGGCTATTTGAATCTGGCAGCTCTGCAGGTATCAACCCACAGCATGTAACGCGTCTACGACAAATCCTAGCACTTCTTGAGACCGCTGAAACCTTAGATGACATGGATTTGCCCGGTCTAAATCTGCATGAACTTAAAGGTGATCGTGAAGGAACTTGGTCAGTAAAAGTAAGCGGAAATTGGCGTGTAACTTTTAAACTGCAAAAAGGAGATGCCTTCGACGTAAATTATGAAGATTATCATTAAAGGAGTATCCCATGCGTATGCATAATCCGCCCCATCCAGGTGAAATTATAAGAGAGTTTTGTGTAGAACCTCTGAATTTAACAATAACTGATGCTGCCAAAGCTCTTGGCGTTACACGAAAAACCCTTTCGACCCTTTTGAACGGTAGAGCGGGTGTCAGTCCTGAGATGGCCATAAGACTGTCAAGGGTTTTTGGTCGTACACCCGAAGGGTGGCTTCGGCTACAACTGCAGTTCGATTTATGGAAAGCGGAACAATCCATTGATGTGAAAGATTTAAAGCGAATAAAAGCTGCATGATTTTTCAGAGATACGGATAACCTGCGCCTGGACGCAGACGGGCTAAAAACCGCGCCCGCTGGTCAGCCGCGTTATGTGAAGAAAAATTACGAATGAATACGTCAACATTAATGTGGGGAGTGATATTTGGATCTATAGGACTTGGATTCTTTGTTTATGGGAAAAAGCAAAAAGCCATCATTCCGTTTTTTAGCGGAATAGGGCTAATAGTATTCCCATATTTCATTTCGAATGTATTTATTCTTATCATTACAGGTATTGTTTTTGTGGCCTTACCTTTTGTTATCAAAAGATAGGCTCATTTATAAAAGGTATTGAAAAGGAATTATGGTTCTCAATATTGCGGCTATAATGCCACAGCATATAACAACACCATTCACCGGATTCGCGGGGTCGGGCCGCTGGGCCTTCTGCATAGTTTTGTGTTAAGCGTGCCTTTAGCAAAGGCTTCATTCCCTGCTCACTTGTGATGGTGATCGATAGCTCCGCTGCGCGGAGCTATCCAGCAGATGAGGAGCGCGACTCTCGTTAACAAAATTATCAGCTAAACCAACAGACACGCTATCAAGGCAGATCGAGACAGACGCGCTACGACGCGCTCCTCATCTGCTGGTTCGGCAGATAAAATATGGATAAAAACGTATTGAATATCAAGTCTATGTTTGACCCTTGATGGTAAAAGAGAAGAGTATAACGTTGATTTTGTCTTATGACCAGAGAGTTTCGAGGCTTAAGAATATAGATGAAAAACCAAAAGCATATATATAAAAAACCGAACAATATTAATAAGGGTCAAAAGTAGACCTGACCCTATTTCACTATTACTCTCTATAAATGCGTTTTTAGACAAGAGTGATATACAATATGTTTTGTTAAAAATAATTATAACCTCAATTGAGTAGCACATCCAACATACTATAAAAGCAGTATGGATAAAATAATTCCAAAGCTCAATTTAAACGACAATAAAAAAAAGCGCTTTACGCCCTGTTTTACGCGATTTTTGCACTAACTATAGACAGTATATCAACAATCCATTTGAAATGGGGAATTGATTGGGGCATTTTTCATTGGCAATTAAAGAACGGTTTTGAAGTATCTACCTTTATACTGTGGTTCGCAATACCGTTTGTTTTCACTTATAAATTAATCGACTGGCAATATTTTGGTGTCTCAAGACTAAAGAAAAACGACATTTACGTTGTCATTTTATTGTCAATTCTCGGTATGATCGCTGTTCTTTCAATCAAATTCTATCCCAGTCTAAGAAGTATTTATCCTTCCATAGCGTTTCAGAACGCATCAGCGAAATTAAACTGGGCCTTATATAAAATGATCTGGAACATGTCATGGCTCACCGGTTGGGAGTTTTTACACCGTTACATGCTTCTGACATGTTTTGAAAAAGCGTTTCCTAAAAAGGGGTGGTTTGGCGTTTGTCTGATTGAATTTGTTTTTCATTTTCAAAAAGCTTTCTTGGAAGCGATCGGAATGCTTATTTTTTCAGTGGTGAATATCAAACCATGAAATGTGAATTAATGTTTTACAATTAAGCCGCGATCATTCAGCAGAACAACTAATTGAGCGAAAGTCGAGGATGCCCAAATTCAAGGCGTCACGGCTTGGTTCAAACTTTGATCCTTGATTAAAAGATAGCAATGAGGTCAAACATCGGATGTGCTCGACTTAACAAAAGTGATTTTTATAACCCACCAACACCGTAATATGTTAATATGGGGCATCCATGCCAAGAAATGTTCGTATATACGCTCCTGGCGCCATACATCATATAATTAGAGGAATCGAACGTCGAAAGATATTTTATGGTGACAACGACCGCGATAATTTTTTAGGCCGGCTGAGCATTATTTTGAGCGATACCAAAATTTCTGGTTTTGCATGTGCTTTAATGCCAATATGCCAGGACGAAAAATAGTCAAGGAGGAGGGATTAAAGCTATTTGAAGGCCTTTTTGCTATTTTATAACAGGTATACTATGCGGCAGGCCAATCGAATTTAAGCAACTGTTTTTATTTTATATAATCGATCCAATGGATAAAGTCATAGAAATTCAGAGTCTGATGAAGCAATTTGACGGATTTTCGGCCGTGAACGGAATCTCATTTTCTGTGGAAAAGGGCGAATTTTTTGGTCTGTTAGGTCCCAACGGCGCCGGAAAAACAACAACGATTCGCATGCTGTACGGCTATTCACCCCTGACCAGTGGCATGTTGCGCATCTTCGGCATGGACATCAACACCGACTGTCGCAGGATTAAAGCCAGAATCGGCGTTTGTCAGCAGGAAAACACCCTGGATCCGGACTTGAGTGTAGAACAAAATCTTCACGTGTTCGCCGGATACTTTTCTATCCCCAAAAAAGAGGCTATCGAACGTTCCAGGGAACTTCTCGACTTTTTTGCCTTAAGCCATAAAAAAGATGCCAAAGTTATTGAGCTTTCAGGTGGACTGGTAAGGCGGTTGATTCTGGCAAGATCGCTGATCAACCGCCCGGAACTCCTGATACTGGACGAGCCGACAACCGGGCTTGATCCCCAGTCCCGGCACCAAGTCTGGGAAAAACTGGAGGAGCTTAAAAAGTTCGGTTTGACTGTTGTAATTACCACCCACTACATGGAGGAAGCTTCCCAACTTTGCGACCGCCTGGTTATTTTGGATCACGGTAAAATTCTGGTGGATGGCAGCCCGGAAAGCCTGATCGAACGGCATGCCGGCAAACATATCATCGAAATCGAGGGGCCGGATCAGGCCCTGATTGAATATATCAAAAGGCACGCCGTCGAATACGATGATCTTGGCAATCGTCTGATATTGTATGATCCCGAAGGAAAGGGAATGAACAACACCATTCGCCAACAATTCTGCAATGAAAAGTGCATTTACCGGAACAGCACGCTGGAAGATGTTTTTTTACGCTTAACAGGAAGGGAACTTCGAGAATGATCGATCCTGCTGCATTTTCATGGCGATTTTTGAGAGTCTGGAAAAGAAACCTTATGGTTTACAAAAAAATCTGGAAGGTGAACTTTTTGACGCCGCTCCTTGAACCGCTGTTCTATATTCTGGCCTTTGGTCTGGGCTTCAGCGGCTTGATCGAGAATGTGCATTACGGTGGAGTCGATTTTTCATACACGGCTTTTATCGCACCGGCGTTGATTGCCACCGCCATCATGTGGAACGCCTTTTTTGAAACCACCTATGGGTCATTCGTCCGCATGTATTATCAAAAAACCTTTGACGGCATGCTGGCGACGCCATTGTCGTTGGAGGAGATCATCATCGCCGAAATTTCCTGGAGCGCCACCAAATCGGCGGGCGCCGCAACGATCATGTTGACGGTCCTTGGTTTACTGGGATTTGTTCAATTTCCCATGGGACTGTTGTTGATTCCTTTGGCATTTATCGGCGGGTTGGCTTTCGGCGCCATCGGCATGTTCTTTACCGGGATAACCCCGACCATCGACATGTTCAATCTTCCCATATTTCTTTTTATAACGCCGATGTTTTTGTTCAGCGGAACCTTTTTCCCTGTTTCCAATCTACCCGATTGGGCGCAGCCCGTTGCACTGGCCTTTCCCCTATACCATCTGGCCGAACTGGCCCGTCGCTTCAGCATCGGAACCAGCGAAATTACACCGATTATCAGCATCGGGTACTTAACCGTTTTTTTTATTTTCTTTACCCACCTCGCCCTTGGGGCCATGCGGAAAAGACTTATTCAATAAAAATTTTCCAGCAATATTCGGTTTTGTTGCTTCCACAAGACAATCCATCTCTTTACCCGATAGAACGAGTTTTATTTCCATGAAACCGGCTGTTTCCAGAGTGTCTTTGACTTCCTCAAAGGTGTAAGTGTCCCCGGCCGGGGTGTTTACAAGCATGTTCAACGCAAAGAGAGCACCGGCGGGCGGATTTGTGCGGGATTCATCCATGATATGATCCCGAATGATCAGTGTGCCGCCAGGATCGAGGGTATGGTAAATCTTCCTGTAGAGCTCCAAATTCTGCTGAGGGCTATTCTGGTGGATAATGGCTGACAGCAGCGCAAGATCGCATCCAACGGGAAGGTCATCCTTGTAAAAATCCCCTGTCACGAAATGGACTCTGTGATGTAAATCGTTCTCAACGATTTTTTCTTTTGTTATGGGTATAACGCTTTCAAGATCAAAAATAACGGCATTGAGTTGCGGATTTTTTTTCAAAAAAGCGATGGTGTAAGCGCCGGATCCAGCTCCGATATCAAGAAGTTTTTTAAAGGGGCTTAAATCGTAGGCATCGGCTATTTTCTTTGAAATACGTTTTGCTGCAACATGCATTGCACCGATAAAGGCGTTTCTGTCTTCCTTGTATTCCGAATCCACAACAGGTCTAAAAATTGGACTGGACCCTTTTTTGATAATGTCCGTCAGGCGGCTCCAATTATCCCAGATGGTATTCATATGCTTTATCATAGGGAGAACAGATTTCGGATTTTGGGATGAAAGATACGATCCTTTTTCTGTCGTGCGATAACGGTTCTTTTCTTTTTCAAGAAGATTGTAGGTGACCAGACAGTCGAGGAGTCGTGTGGTTGCTTTTTTATCCAGGCCAAGTATATCCGCCAGGTCTTTTGCGGAGGCAAAATTACCGTCCAGCTTTGAGAAGAAATCCAGTTCTGCGGCGGAAAGGATCACTCTGCTTTTCATAAAACTTCGAACATCACCGATAATATCTGGCTTGGTTTTCATAAGCTCTCCTTTGTAAAGTTATATCATTGAGTGTTAAACCGGCAATTAAATTAACGAAGTTTTTTAGCGCCACGGTCATTCCCGCCCCACATCAGGTGCGGCATAAACTGCATAGGGAATCCGGCGATTTCATAAAGTTATGGATTCCGGCTCTGGGCTTCGGCGAAATGACGTATATGGCGATGCTCCTTCACTGCTAATGTCATGTCAAGACATGACCAGGTTATGAGTTTACATAAAAATGTTGGTGCAAAACCCAACACTTATTATTTGTTAGGTTAATCCGCTAACAGATTTTTTTCAAATGCTTTTTAAAAGTCCTCTACAATATTGTCCAGTTTGTCTGTGCAGGCAACTTCAGAGCCGGCGATAGCCGTGGCATGAGCCTTGACCACACCTTTACCATGTGAAAAAGTGGAGTCTACTATTGACCCATATGAGATAAAATATTATATGTCTTAACATGTCACGTCCGCTTGGAATAGAATATCCTGGAGCATGGTATCATGTAATGAACCGTGGGAGACGGTCCGAATCCATTTTTTCAGATAAACGATGAAACATGATGGAAACTCTCCGTTTTCGTGAGGTCATGCTTCATCATTCAACGCCTATTAATAAAACCTAAAAACTGCATGAAAATTATTGAAAAGGATAATATTAACAATATTTATAAAGAGATAGATCCGATCTCGAGGTAGATCCGAACACACTTTATTGCTGTGTATCGACTGTTACGTATTTTTCAAAATTTCTCACCCTTTGGGATCACCGCTTTCACCGCATTTGCTGTGTTACAGGGCGTTCGCGGTAGCTTATTACAGCTTCACGCCCTGCGCCTTGCAACTGCGGCGAAATCGGCAATTGCAGATTTTAGGTAAAAGGCAAACTGCACTAACTGCGGGGTTTGTTGGTTAACTGAATGAAAGGATAAAATGAGAGTATATCAGCTTAGAGTATCAATTGTCGGAATACCAAAACTATACAGAATTATTGAAGCATCTGAAAACTGCACCTTTGACGATCTTCATGAAACAATTTTTGATGCATTTAATCGATATGATCCGCACCTATATTCCTTTTTTATAACCAAAAAGGACACAAAGAATGTTCACTCAATCTATGAAGCGCCAGAGATAACACATCCTCAAAATATTGAAGATATTATGGGGTTTGGTAGAAAGAAAAAATCTACTGCCAAGACTCGTATCGGCGATGTTGGTTTAGATGAAAAGGACGTATTTCATTACTTGTTCGATTTTGGTGATGATTGGTGGCATCGTATCCGTGTACAATCTTTGAAAGAGACGAATCTTAGGAAAAAATCTATTAAAATTATAAAATCAATTGGTGAGTCTCCGGCACAGTACCCTGATTATGATGATTATTTTGACGAAGATTATGAATGATAAAAATACAGTTAGCAACACGCTGGTGTAAGACGGCTTATAACCTCGCCGCCCCACAGCCCAGCGATCCGTCAGGAAAAGATTTAGGCAGATGCGTCTGATTGGATAGACTGAATAGCATTCTGTGCTGCATGAACCAAGAATGACGATCTGGACATACCGCGTTTTTTAGCAGCGGCATCAATCTGTTTTAATGAATGGTGTCACCTAAAATGTGAAATAATTTTTGACCATTAAGCCGCTATCATTTAGTAGGATCAATATAGGCAGAGCATGGCGAATTGAATATAAAGGTGCATTATATCATTTAATGTCCCGGGGAAATGACGGACAGGATTTTTAGTTTTGATCGCCTTGTAGCTTGCTATTTCCATGTAAGGATCCTTGCCGGCTTCGACGATCTTTTCCCAGGCTTCCAAACTTTATCAGCTTTCAACCAAAATCATCGACATTTTATATCAAAAACGCCTTTGTTTCCGGGTCCGCCTTTCGAGGATAGATGTGGCCAGGGACTCGCTTTAAAACAAGGGCCACATTGCCAATGGTCAAAGGACCTCATATCACTAACATTCTCATCTGCAGGAGCAATGCCATGACAGAAAAACTTGCTTCAAGTGAGTTGGTAAGTTTTAAAGAGCTTTTAAAGGGAACTCGATGCAGGTTGGTGCCATTGCACAGCTATTTATTGAAAAGGGCGTTTTTACAAAGGAAGAATTCTTTGATATGCTAAAACAAGTGCAGATGGAATATCAGAAAAAAGGCCATATTTAGGAAAATCATATCTGGCGGTCAGATCGAAGCAGATAGGGACATATAAAATCACCAAAGAGATGATAGAGGATGAGAAGTATTTTGATAAACTGTTTGCGAGATGGTATGAAAATCAAAAGAAAAAAATCAGTTGAATACTCGAAAACTTTCATCCTCTTTTAATAGACCATCCCGCTGTTAAATCTTAAACTATTTTACATCGTGTAAAAAATTCCGACACCAATTCCTTCTTATTCCCGGTGAAAAGCGAATAGATATCCGTTGAATGTAATGACTTATCAAGGTATTATTTGATTTTACCTGCAACATTTATTCTTGGCATGTTTCTTGCCATTCTATTTTTAGAAGTATGCATTAAAAAATGCCCATACAGAGGATGAAAAGATATGATCAGGGAAATCATAAAGAATTATTACCTGAATCTTGCATGAAAATTAATGAGAAATTTTTTAATTCTTAAGTGAAAGGGGCTTAAACAACCTCATAGCATCATATATTTTACCCAAATAGTAAATCGGATGATGATCCTTTTTATTCATTAATTTTCACCCAAAGGGCAAGCCGGAGGCTTCCATCTCCCCGCTTTAAGCGGGATCTTCGAGCTGCGCTTGTCCGCCTCTGGCGGATTATTAAGGGCTCGCAATAGTTCAACTATGACTTCACCCTTAAGTGCCTTGTTGGAGCGAAGCGGAAATCCCGCTATCGGGGCATATGAAAGCCTCCGACTCGTGCAAGATTCAGGTATTAATAGGATACATTCTCTGATTTTAAACAAAGGAAAGGAGGAAATGATGACAGCACTTATTATCATTTTTGGTTTATTCATTTATTTAATCCTTTATCTAACATACGGGAAGAAACTTGAACGGGATGTGGTGAAGGCCTCAAACGAGCAAGCGACACCGTCTCATCGCCTTTATGACGGTGTCGATTATATTCCGGCACGGCGGGAAGTTCTTTTAGGGCATCATTTTGCCTCCATTGCCGGTGCGGCCCCTATTATCGGGCCGGCACTGGCGATCTGCTGGGGTTGGGCGCCGGCGCTCCTCTGGGTCTGGCTTGGCAACATCTTTATCGGTGCCGTCCATGACTATCTGTCGTTGATGGCATCGGTCCGGTATGACGGAAAATCCGTGCAGTTCGTTGCCACTGATCTTATCGGCAAGCGGACGGGGTATGCGTTTTACTGGATCGTTTTTTTCCTGTTGATCCTTGTCGTAGCCGCCTTTGCAGCCATTATCGGCGGAATGTTCGTAAGAACGCCGGCAATTGCATCGGCGTATATCTATAAAATCATCGCAGCCCTGATCCTGGGTGTACTGATCTACCGGGCAAAGATGAACTTCAGCCTGGCAACGATCATTGGCATCGTCATGCTTGGCTTTGCCATCTGGCTCGGCACCGTCACACCCATAAAAGCGTCCTATATGACCTGGATGTGGGTCTTCTTTTTCTACATTATCGTTGCATCTTCAATCCCCGTAAATATTCTCCTCCAGCCAAGAGATTATCTGAACTCCTGGCTGCTCTATGCCGGACTTGTATTGGGATTTCTATCCGCAGTTTTTGCATTCAGAGGTTTCGAAGTTCCCGCATTTGCCGGCTTTTCCCCGGTACTTCTGGGGGGCAAGGCTACCCCATTTTGGCCGGCGATCCCCCTTGTCATTGCCTGTGGTTCGCTGTCCGGATTCCACTCACTGGTGGCTTCGGGAACATCTTCAAAGCAGCTTGACAAGGAAACCGACGGCCTTATGATCGGCTACGGCGCCATGTTTCTGGAGGGATTCCTTTCAACAATTGTTATTGTCGCCATTGCCGGTTTCGGTTATACGGCACTCAAGACGGCTGCTGCGGCAAAGGCCATGGAATTCACCCTCAACGCATCCAACTGGGGAGCAACCTTTACAGGCCTCTCCGGGAAATTGGGCCTTTCCAAGGCCAACCTCTTTGTCCAGTCTTATGCTGACATGGCGGCCGCTACATGGCTCTCTTTCATTCCCGGTAAATATGTTAAAGTTCTTGCCGGGATGTGGGTCGCGTCTTTCGCCATGACAACCTTGGACACGACGAATCGTTTGGCCAGATATTGCCTGGCGGAAATGGCCGCACCGTTGAAGGAAAGCGCCGCAGGATTGTACAATTTTTTAGCTAACCGTTGGGCGGCCTCGATTATTCCCGCAGCCATCGGTATCTACCTTGCAGCCAGCGGCAACTGGCTTATTATCTGGGGATCCTTTGGCGCTGCAAACCAGTTGATCGCTTCTATTGCGCTCATGACCGGTGCAGCTTATGTAGCGAAAAAACTGAAATCAGGATTTGCCAATGCTGCGGTGATTCCTGCCTGGTTGCTCTGGATCACCGTAACAGCGGCGATCCTATGGTTCATCATCGTGGTTCAGCCCGGTGCGATCGCTGCAAAACCCGTCCCCGGCTGGACGGTGACGGTGATTCTGGTCGTTATGTTCATTCTGAACTTTGTTTTTGTTTTTGACTTCATTAAATCGAAGTCCTATAAGAAGGCGGGATAAAACGCCTGAATAGGCCATGTTACACTGTATGCCGGTGCACGGTGTTGGCTGCCGTGCCCCGGTTATCTTAAAAATTATAGGACGGATTATGATTTCGTCGATTGTTCAATGGGTTCGTCGCATGTTCGCCGATTTTGACGCAACGCATCGAGAGAAGGCCACAGCACTCACTGTAATGGAGATGGAGGAACTGGAAAATATTTTTGCGCTCCTTGTTTTAGGTTCCTTTGCCGGTTTCCCATCCCCACCGACTTTTATAGCTGTGGAATTGCTTCCTTATATGGAGCGTGAATTACAGATCCTTTCCAAGCGAGCAAAAGAATGTAACGACATGCTGGCCGAAATGTGCGGCACCATTGGGATAGATTAGATGAAAATTCTCTTTTTTACCGGGAAAGGGGGAGTGGGTAAATCGACGATTTCCGCAGCTTCGGCGTGGCAATTGTCCCGAAAGCATCGGGTTCTCATTGTATCACTGGACCCGGCCCACAATCTCGGCGATGTCTTCGGCGTCGTTCTCAGCCATAAAAAAGAGCGATTCACCGATTCCCTCTATCTCAAAGAGGTAAATATGCAGAAGCTGTGCCGGGAATATCTCCAGCGGGAAACCAGGGTGCTTACCGACACCTACCGCTATCTTCAAACAATAAACCTGGATACCTATTTCTCGGTTTTGAAATATTCACCGGGAATTGAGGAATACGCTCTACTGACCAGTATCGAAGAAACCGTCAGGTTCGAAAGAGACTTCGATTACATTGTCTTTGATACGCCGCCCACAGGATTGACCCTCAGGTTCCTTGCACTTCCGTGGATAACCGTGACATGGATCGACCGGCTCATTCAGATCAGACGGGAGATTTTGAAAAAAAGACACACCATTTATCGAATCCGCGGTCTTCTCGATGATAAGGAAACCATCTTAAGCTACGATGAGGATGACGATGATATTCTGAAGCGTCTTAAAACACTCAGAGGGAATTATCAGACCCTATCCTCAGTCCTTCAAGGCAAAGACTGCGGAATCGTCCTCGTTTATAATCCTGATATCCTATCGCTGAAAGAGTCGAAGCGGCTTATCGACGGTCTTCGAGAGCTGAAACTTCCGCTAAGACTCCTGATCAACAATAAAGTCCGGGAAAGATACGGTGCCATGGCTGCTCACGTGGATTCGGTGATGCAGTCTCTCGCACCGGCGGTTCCCATCCAGCGTGTGGCCTTCTCGGAGCGTCTCCTTGACGGGCAAAACAGCACATTGTACAATATTCCGGAAACCATTCTATCTCCGTTTGAAATGAAATAAGGCACAAAAATGGAAAACTATGCGGACATTCTCCACCAACCGATATTTTTTCTTTTTATTGGGTTCAGCTTTCTGCTGACCCTTGGGTATTTCTGGGGACGTCGTTCAAACAGAAGAATCTACCATTCCGCCTTCAACGATCTTGTGGACGTCGTTAAACCTGATGACCAGAATTTTACGAACATCGGCGGTGCCGTCGGGTTCCATGCAAATTTGTTCCTTAGGAAAAAGAGGACACCTTTTTCCCGTGTAGACGCAACCATAACGCTGTTGCCCAGACATTCCTGGCTTTATCTACCCATTTCAAAACTGATACGAAAATATGATCGCCTTTTCATCACCCTCTACCTGAAGAAACCGCCTTCAGAAGAGGCTCATTTGATTGAAAGCAAATACAGCAAATTCATGGGGTCGAAGATCGAGAACGCTCACCTTATGCATCATGAAACCGTCAAATGGGAAAATTTCGATTTTCACCTTTACTACAGCAGCCGGGAGATGCTCGAGAAAATGCGGTCTTTTATTAAAAAAAATCCGGTTCCAGGCATCATCAGGCACATCGCCCTTGTTCCCGAACAGAAAAAAGGATTCATCTTCATGATTCCAAAGCCCGATCAGGTAGCACGCTATTTCGCTCCGATCTATCACTGGCTGCCCTCGGTCGTAAAAGGATAGGCGTCGAAGAAGGAAAGTCGATGGGAACTTTTGGTGACACCGCAACGGTTTACGTATTGATCGCCATCGTGACCATCGGCGCTTTTATCGTCTTTTCTTTTCACTCCGGCAAACGAAAAAACAGAGAAATTTGCACCGCTACCTTTAACGAACTCGTGAAGGTTTTTAAACCCGACGACCAGACCTTCACCAATATCGGAGGGGTTGTCGGACATCATGGCACTTTCTCTTTCAAAGAGCGAAGTTCGGTCTCTCGAATCGATGTTACGCTAACTCTGCTTCCAAGGCAGGCGCCCCTGTATATGCCCATCTCAAAGTTCCTTATGAGAAATGACCGGCTATTTATTTCTGTTTACATGAGATATCCTCCGCCAGGCGAAGGTCACATCATCGAAAAGGGGTATACCGGATTTCGAGGACCTGAAATCACCAACATTTCACGGCTTCATCAGATGGAATTACAGTGGGGCGATTTGGCTTTCTTCCTTTATTACGAACAAGACCGAATGATTGACCGCTTCAGAGAACTTGTCGGGTCCCTGCCGGACCCGGGACCGATCCGGCACATTGCTATTGTCCCTGATCAACGAAAGGGATTTATTTTTATGGGTCTTCAACAAGAACCCATTGAAACATATCTGGCCGCGGTTTATGATTGGTTATTTCGTGTTTTCGAACCATACGAGTAACACTTTGACACTATTATTGTGTTCAGTTTATCAGAGCCGGTTTGAATATTTTTGGAATTTTGGACAGCAAGTTGTCGCTAAGGAGTAGAATTATCCATGTTAGTTATCGGTCATAGAGGTGCGGCGGGGCATGCACCCGAAAATACAATTGAGTCTATAGTTTGTGCAATAGGGATGGGGGTAGACTATGTAGAAATAGATGTACAGCCCACCAGGGACGGGCGACTCGTCGTTTTCCACGACCGAACGATGCGCCGCTTGACAGGGCTGCATGGATATGTTCGGGACTACACCTTTCATGAGTTAACAGAAAAAGCAAATCTTTCTAACAGACAAAAGATTCCAAGCTTTGAAGAGGTTTGCGATTTGGTCTCAAAAAGTAATGTTGGACTCTATGTTGAAATAAAGAGTCCCGGCATTGAATTCCCTATCCTAAAAACACTGGGCAAATATTTTGAAATTTCCAGTTGCCTTATGGGTTCTTTTTATCACCGAAGCATCTTGAAGTTAAAACAGCTGGACCCTACCGTTAAAACAATAGCCCTCATGGTAGGTGTTCCGGTTACTACAAGAAACATTGTTCGCGACTCTCAATGCAATTATCTCGGGTTGGGTATCGGGTCATTGGATGAACAACAGATACAGGAAGTTCGCTCGGAAGGTCGTGGAGTTATCGTTTGGACTGTTGATGAAGTAGATGAGTTACCACTGTTATGCGAATTAGGGATAGATGGAGTGGTTAGCAATTTCCCGGATAGAATAATGCAAAGCTTATCAGAGTCCGAACTTTCAAAATAGAAGTATCTTGGTGGCTATAAAGGAAATCGGTGTCACCCTTTAAATGTGAATTAATGTTTTACAATTGAGCTGCTATGATTTAGTAGAACCCTAATTGAGCGAAAGTCGAGGATGCCTCAGATTCGAGGCATCAAGGGCGAAGCCGTAGTCGTCTACTGCGAGCCCTTGATAACGAAGAAGATGGGGTATCATCGGCTTTCCTGAAAGGTAAACAAAATGGGATTTTTTTATAAATTTATATCTCATTTTTAGAAGAGTTATGAAAATGCATCTGAATTTACTAAGATGCATAATAAATCAAGCACATAAAATATTTTCCCCATTTTGTTTACGATCATTTAGGGTTGTAATTTCAAGGGCTATAATATGACATCAGACGATTTAAGACATTTTTGGGGCAATCACATCAAAATCCAGATTGATGAAAAAGATCTTGATTTCGTAAAAGCAAAGGATATTGCAAAAGAAAATGCAAGGGAATTAGCCACAGATCCAATGTTGTTATCATGGTATAATGGGAAAACTGGAGAATATTTCCCTAAACTTGAGTGCGGTACTTGGGACAGGCCGGTATGGATTATATTTGCAGAATCAAGAGGTGCTGATATTGCAATCAATATTAATGATGGTGAATACATATTTCTTTATCTTTCTCTGATATAAAAAAAATTACGTAATTCCTTGATTTGACTCGGGGCGTCCATGACCCTCGCCCTTACGGGCGGCTATTCAGCCGTCCAATTCCGCTATCCTGCGGAATTGTCCTTGACCGTGCGAAAAATTGCTAATTTCTGCATTGGAAACTTAATTTGTGCCCAATATAGATTTATGGATGGGCACTATTTAACAGTCGCCCATTGGGAAGGAGATACAATTATGAAAAAAATCAATATTGAAGCAAACACTTATGTATACCCAAATCCAGTGACATTGGTGGGCACAGAAGTTGAAGGAAGGGCTAATTTTATGGCTCTTGGCTGGGTGTCCCGGGTTAACGCAAAACCTCCTCTCATAGGAATTGGCGTTAATCGGGTTCATTACACCGCAAAAGGCATCCAGGAAACAAAAACATTCAGCATTAATTATCCGACTGCAGATATGGTTGAAGTTGTCGATTACTGCGGAATTGTATCTGGAAAGAAGGTCGACAAATCAGATGTTTTTGAATTCTTTTACGGATACCTTAAGACTGCTCCTATGATTACAGAATGCTCATTATGTATGGAGTGCAAGCTTATCGATACAGTTGAACTACCCACAAATTACTTTTTCATTGGTGAAATTGTTGCATCTTATACCGAAGAAAAATACCTGACTGATGGTAAGCCCGATATCAAAAAAATGAATCCTTTACTCTTAACAATGCCGGACAATAGCTACTGGACAGTAGGTGAATTTGCTGGAAAGGCATGGAGCATAGGGAAGAAACTTAAAAAATAAATGTGTCATTCAGCCATATAACAAGTTTTTGGAAATATAGAAAAATGACACCCTATAGAAAGCATCGTTTAAAATGGAGCACGAGCCTATTATTGATTTGTTTGACAGCCGTTTCCAGATCTTTGGCACCATGGATGGGTTTTCGCTTGTAAAATGGGCCGTGAAAGTAGAAAATACTTCTTATGTTGATGTTTATCTCCGGCTTTCTCTGGACTTTTTGGATCAGCGCGGGGAGAAAATCATAGCCAGTAAAAAATGGCAATGGTTTTGCAGCGTGTACTCACAAAAGCATCATGCACCTATGGATCGGGGTTGCTGTTATCTATTAAAAGGCGGCACTGTAAAGGAAATCTCAGGAATTGTTAAGACAACGGCTAATGAGGCCGGCCGTTTTGCCGACATCGATTTCCGTATAGACCGTGTCATGCAGATTCAGAAGGAAGTCTCTGATAAGATAGTTTATTAAATGATATGAACTTTCTGGCACATTTAGTCCTTTCCCCCAAGGAAACAGATTTGATATCAGGAAATTTGGCCGCGGATTTTCTGATAGGCTGCGATATAAATCTGATATCGAAAGGTGTGCAAAGCGGTATTGCCATGCACAAATTTGTGGACCAGTTTACCGACAGCCATGCATTGGTCAAAGCGAGCAAAGCAAGAATAAAGGGCCGTTTCCGATTGCTTTCCGGAGTTTTGGTGGATGTGTTTTATGATCATTTTCTTGCCAAGTATTTCGAACAGATTGCCAACCTTTCGCTGGAAGAATTCTGCGAGTATATTTACGAAACTCTGGCAAAGAACATCGCCGAACTGCCGCCCGGGCTGCAAGAGTTTATCCCTATAATGATTCGCGACAATATATTGTTCTCTTACCGGAATTTAGAGGGTGTTCAAACCGCTTTAAACAGAATTAATCGGAGAATTAAAAGGAAATTTTCGGTAGAACTGGCAATACTGACCTTAAGCGACATCTATGAATCTATGGAAAACGATTTTAGAAAATTTTTTCCGTGTTTAATCGAGGCGACCGAACGCTATCGAAAGAATTATCAAACATTTCTAGCCTAATAGAGCGAACAGTCCATATTATTACCCGAATCTTGTATGAAAATTAATGAGGATCTTTAGGTTAATTATTTAAACCGGATTTTTTCGGTAAAAGGATAGGTTATCCTAAAATTGGTGCCGGTTTGGCCGGAGGAGACTGGAAGATTATTGCCGGGATTATCGATCAGGAATTAGACGTTGAGGATCATACCCTGGTTGAATTTTCAACTTAGCGATCGAACCAGTTCCCGGCTGTACTGGAAGGCCCCATCGCGTTCTATCCAATCATCGCCTCGGCGCTCTATAATCCAACCACTGGCATTTTTACCCCCAAAGGGAAGCCGCAAGGGCGTAAAAGTAAAGTCGGGATTATCGTGAACCATGCCAAAGTACGTGTAGAACTTTTTTTTGATTGCTTCCGGCGGTAATCCGAAAAAGGCTAAAAGAAAGCCGTAGCGGGTTTGAAGCAGTTCCGAAGTTGCCTGATATAAATCTTCAAAAGGTTTCAAAAGCAGGAAAGGACCAAAGAGTTCGAGATCGGGAATACTGGCGCTTTCTGTTTCCAGAACCAGGGGATAAACGATTTCACCATCTATTTTACCGGTAATCAAACGGGCTTGTGGGCACTGATCCAGCGCATTTTGTAGGATTCTGCGGGTGCGTTCCACGCGAATCGGTCCGATAAGCGTTTCGGGGTCAAAAGGATTCCCTACCTTCATTTGTTCTACATGGTTAAGTATCTGCGCACGGAGAGCCGGGTAAAGGCTGCTATGGATGTAAGCTTTTTTTAAAGTCGTGCAGTATTGGCCACCATTGATGAACGCCCGGCGGCTGATGAAACGACCGGCTGCTTTGACATCAGCATCTTTCAGTACAATGGCTGCAGGCATTCCTCCCGGTCCGGCAAAAAACAGTTTGTCAAAAGATCGATGTCTGCGGCGATATACTTCTCCCACGGCAGATGCCCCGGAAATAAACAGGACTCGAATTTCTGAATTTTCAATACAACCCAGGCCGAATTCACGGTTGTCCTGGCCGGTAACTGGTTCAAAAGATTCGAAAACGTTGCAAATATTTTTCAATACCTCGGCGGTTCGAGGTGTATGCGAAGAAAAGCTGAACCGCAGGCGATTACCGGTCAAAAGGGCCGATCCACCCAGGCGGGCCAGCATGACGGCTGGGGCATCATAGGGGAAGATGGCGGCAACTGTGCCATAGGGTTGGCCATTGGTTATCAAGGGGATTTCTTCTTGCATGGTTCGCAAATACTGAACCGACAAATCGACTTCAATAGAGGTAATTTTTACGGGAAATCCGGCATCATGAGCAGCGGCTTCCGTCATATCCGATTTGTGGCGCTCAAGAGCATCGGCCAGCCGTCCGATTTCTACCAGTCGCATTTGATATTCATTATTTAATGTCATAGGCTTTCAAATCGATATTGTTTATGAAAAATAGGGGCTAAATCAAGACTCATCCTCATCAAAACAGATTTTACAATTGTGAAATTTTAAAATATCTATAATAGACTTTTACGGATTTTTCTATTTTTTGTACAGTAGTTTTCAAAAATTTGTTTCGATTGAATAAACTGTGTGGCCTTACCCCATTTAGTGGACACACCGAAAAGCTAAATGCTATAAGATAGCAAGGAGGTGTGACCATGAATGGTATAAGTTTCAAGATGCCGCTAATAAAAGAATTGCAATTGAATGGTGTGAAACAAACCATATTGAATATATAGAAAAATATAAGCACATAACAAGCGGCTACACGCAGACCGCAGGGTTCCGCCGCCTGCGACGGCGCTCGTGCGAGGCACAAGTGGTAAAAAATCGATTGCCTCGGATACGGCACTGCGCTTAGGAAAATTTTTTGGCATTTCACCTCATTTTTGGCTAAACCTTCAAACACGATATGATCTTGAAATTACAAAAGATATGCTAAGAGATCGTCTTGACAAAGAGGTGCATGCCTTAAATGTAGGCGCGGCTTAATCTAACTTCCATGGTTATAACTATGGCATGAATTCCGAGTGGGATTTCGCTACACTCAACTTGCAGATGAAAGCCTCCGGCTCGCCCTTTCTCAAGGCGGCCCCCTGATTGATCGGAACCTTATGATGGGCACCCTTTATCATAATGCCCAGAAATTTATGCATGATGCACATTTTTCTGGGCATTTTTTATATTATTCTTCTTCATCAAATTTTCCCGTCTTCTTCAATTCATAAGTTTTGAAAATTTTATTCCTTTCCTCATGATTGTCTGAAATACATTTTAAACCGACAACTTGTGCGTACTTCAGGATCAAAAGACTGATTTGAGATTTTGCTTATTTTAAAAGAGAAGTTCTTTTGGCACGGGTGTTGCTAAAAATTTTGTACCTTTAAAATTCGGGCCATATAATACCGAGGGATGACAATGTTAGAAAAAGCTACGAGTTCAAATCACATGGATTTAAATAGCCGGAAACTCAAATCCGAGATTGAGTACCGGAAGAATCTGCAAGATATTTGCAACAAGATACATGCCGCCGCAAATCTGGACGAGATCCTGGTTGATCTCAAGGATGAAATCACAGGGCTTTTTGAAGCGGAACGGCTGACCGTTTACCTGGTTGACGGCAGAAAGCGGGAGCTTGTATCGAGGTTCAAATCCGGAGACGAAATCGGAGAGATCCGCATTCCCCTGTCCAATAACAGTATATCAGGATGTTCCGCTTTCAAGAAGAAGCTCATAAATATTAAAAATGTTTATGATGATAAGGAACTGGCCGCCATGGATAATGATCTGAAATTCGATAAGAGCTGGGATCAAAAGGCGGGTTTTACCACCCAACAGGTTCTTGCGGTTCCGGTTATATGTAAAAACTATCTGCTCGGCGTGATTCAGCTCATAAACCGCAAAGACGGAGGGTCCTTTTCTAAACTTGATGAACAGTCTGTTACAGAAATGGCCCATATACTGGGGATCGCACTGTACAACCAGAAGCGGATAGCAAAAGCAAGGCCAAACAAATTTGATTATCTTCTGAAAAACCGTATTCTGACTGAAAAAGAACTGGACACGGCGATCGCTGATTCCAGAAGAAGAAGAGAACCTGTTGAAGCGGTTTTAATGTCGGATCTTAAGGTTTCAAAACAGGATATCGGCAACTCCTTAAGTCAATTTTATAACGTACCGTTTGCAAAATATAATGCAAATGCACCGGTTCCCAGTGAACTGCTTGCCGGCCTGAAAGTCCCTTTCATGCGACACTACGCCTGGGTTCCCCTGCGCAAGGAAGATGATAAAATCGTTATTGCCATAGACAATCCTTTCGATCTTCAGAAGGTTGGAGAAATCAAGTCTCTGTTTACAGGCAAATCGATCTGTTTCAATGTCGCGTTAAAACAGGATATACTCAAAATTCTCAGGCGCTTTACCCGAAAAAAAAAAGAACTTGTCTCCATGCAAGAGATACTTTCCCAACTTAAGAGTGAAGAACAAGAGATAGAAGATGAAGAATCTATCCTGTATGAGGAGGACAGCGCCATTGTCCAGCTTGTCAATAAAATTATCATCGATGCCTATGATCGGGGTTCTTCGGATATTCATATCGAACCGTATCCCGAAAAAGAAAAGACCCAGGTGCGGATCCGTGTGGACGGTACATGTATGGTATTCGAGTCGCTCCCTTCCGTGTTTAGAGATAAAATCGTGTCACGTATTAAGATCATGGCCGATCTCGATATTGTGGAACGGCGCAAGCCCCAGGACGGAAAAATCAAATTCAAAAAATACGGCGGTCTTGATATTGAACTCCGGGTGGCAACCATTCCTACCCAGGGGGGAGTGGAAGATGTTGTGATGCGTATTCTGGCCACCGGTAAGACGCTTCCTCTGGATAAAATAGGTTTTTCAACCCGAAACTACAACAATTTTGTCAGCTCAATTACACAGCCATACGGCCTCATCTTTGTATGCGGTCCCACCGGTTCCGGCAAAACATCAACCTTACATTCGGCGCTGTCATATATCAATAATACCGAAACCAAGATCTGGACCGCTGAAGACCCTGTGGAAATCACCCAGAGAGGGTTGAGGCAGGTCCAGGTAAAGCCCAAGATCGGGTTCGACTTTGCCTCCGCCATGCGGGCATTTTTAAGGTCTGACCCGGATGTTATTATGGTGGGTGAGATGCGTGACAGGGAGACAACATCAATAGGAATAGAGGCGTCATTAACCGGGCATCTGGTGTTTTCCACACTGCATACCAACAGCGCACCGGAAAGCATAACCAGGCTTCTTGACATGGGAATGGATCCGTTCAACTTTGCAGACTCTATTCTGTGCGTCCTTGCCCAGCGCCTGGTCCGTACCATGTGTAAAAATTGCAAGGAATCTTATCACCCCTCAAAAAGTGAATATGAGACTCTGGTTCGGGAATACGGATCTTTTGAATGGTTCGAAAAAAATGTTAATATACCTTATACCGATGATTTAGTTCTCTACAGGCCGGTGGGCTGCAACCGATGTTACCATGCCGGATATGCCGGACGGATGGGTCTGCATGAACTGTTGCTGGGGACCGACCCAATGAAAAAACTGATCCAGAACAATTCTCTGATTGGGGTTTTAAGGAATCAGGCCGTAAAAGATGGTATGACGACCCTGAAACAGGACGGAATTGAAAAAATATTTGGTGGAAACTGCGATCTACTGCAGGTTAGGAAGGTTTGTATCAGATGATCGGCTTAACTCAAGGCACCTTTTTGGCTGCTTCCATAAATCTTTTCAACTGTTTTTCATAATAGCTTCTGTTCTTTACTGTCAACCCAAGGGCCTTGATTTCAGATTCAACCGCCTCTTCAAACCGGCCGTTTACAAAATAGCTCTCAGCCAGGGTGTCGAGGATATACGGAGATTCTTCGAGTTCGGCCGCTTTTTCTGCAAGATACAACGCTTTTTGAGGATCACGGAATCTTTCGACGTTACATGTGGCATGAAGCCAGGCGAGGTTGTTCAAAGCATGAGGGTTATCCGGCTTAAGTGCTAATGATTGTTCATACGCTTTTATGGTTTCGGCAAATTTTTCCTGGCTGAAATAAAGGTCACCCAGCGTGCTGTAAAGATTCGGGTTGTCAGGTGTCCTCTCCAGTTCTCTTAGTATTATTTTTTCGAAAAAATGTTTGTTTAATTTCTTTCCGGTTTCACCAAAATTCAAGTTATATCCGACACCTCCGATCAACAGTATCCCCACCAGGTAAACAGCAATGCTTTTTATTATTTTATTGTCATGGCGGGTTATCCAGACTCTGTCCGTTTCACATTTTTTCAAATATTCTATCCGGCTTTTAATGCTGAAATGGTGCCAGTTGGGTTTGTCGTATGGCTCACCGCTTGTTGCTGCAATTTTTTCGAAGCAGGAGATAAGAGGTGCCGCACTGTCGAAAAGGGTGTACACGTAAGTGTCTGCCTGGCGCTCGAAATTACGCATAAAATATCCGAAAATAAAACGGAAGTAGATCAGGAAAAATATAATAATGATGAAGCTGAAAATCGATGATGTTACTGCGGTCTGATCCAGACCGCTATTACTTATAAATCTGTATATGGGTTCCGTGAAGATAATAAAATATACCAGCAGGTCAAAAGTGGCAAAAGAGATCAGCATGTATCCTACAAAAAAGACCAGATAAAAAATAAGATGTTTTTTCTTTATATGCCCGATTTCATGGGCAATGACCGCATCGATCTCCTCGGGTTCGAGGAATCGCAAAAGGTCATTTGTAACAAGTATGTAGCGGAATTTTTTGACCAGCCCCATCACACCGGCGGTTATCATTCTGCCTCCGAATATGGGCCAGTAAAGAATATCAGCATATTCAAGTCTTGCTTTTCGGCACAGGTTTTCGATCCGTTTTCTATAATGACCGGTTTCCAGGGGTTTGCATCTCCAAAATTTCTGGATTACGGCCGGACCTGCAATTGCGATGGCAACAAGAAAAACAATGAAATAGACAATCTGACCCTGGGTGGTGGATAGAAAATGTTTTGGCGACTCAAACGGCAGGGCATTAATAATGTCGGCAACTCCGGAAAGGAGAAGCCAGGGTAAAAGCACGGGTACGGAAAAAGAAATTTGAGACAGAATATATGATCTTCTGGAGAGATCGGAGTTGGAGAGCATCTTATAAGATCCATGGGCACAGGCCCATACAATGGCAAGATAGAATATAAAAAGCCCGAGAAATAAAAGCGCCTGAAAAGTCGGGATAATGGAAAGAAAGTCAATGTCTGCCAAAAAGGATGAAAGGTTCAGGCCGTAAATATCGATGGAAAAGAGCACGATGGCCATTATGGATTGCCGGGTTAGCGTAGAGCTGAATTTATGACTGAGTTGAGCAAATCTTCCCTGAGAAAGCCTCTTTTCTATCCTGTAAAATTGTATCCGGGTGATCCATGCGAAAGCAACAATCAGTCCGATAAACAAAATAAAGGTTTCTATTGAAGTAAAATTGGTATCTTCTGAAGGCTGATAAGTGCTGTATATGAGCAGTACAATGATGAAGTATATGAAATTGCCAAACATAAAAATATTTATTTAAACATGAAAAACCTGATCCGCTGGGCCAGGTCGAAATTAACAAGCTATGCTTTTAATAATAGATATAAGTGCCTAAAGTTTGAAGTGAGCTAAACTGAACTAAAGTTAATGTATGTGCCGTTGGCACTATCAATTTAAATAAAGAATGAGTTACGCTGGCATCCCGCTGTAAACGGGACCCAACCTTAGTCACTTTCAACTTTAGTCACTTTAGTCACTTTTTCTTTGTAATACCTTTCTTTTTCACTATAGATGCAGCCACAATATTGCTGGCGATACATTCCCAACCGTTTTGATTCTTCGACACCCTCTTTCCATCCATCACGAAAATCATGGTAGTAAAATCGTACCCCCACGGCTTTGCCGACCGCTTCGCCGATGGATTTTATCTCGTCGTGTTTCTGAAATTTGCTGTACAGGAGTGTGGTGGTAAAATAATCAAATTTACCCCGCTTTGCCACCAGTGCCGTGGATCTCAAGCGCTCATGGTAGCAGTACGAGCAGCGCCTCGATTCCCTGAAAACAACATTCTGGATAAAACCTTCCAGATCGTAACCTTCCTGATAAATGATCCTAAGATTGATGGTTTCAGCATAAGACTGCAATGTTTCTTTGCGTTTCATACATTCCGTATACGGGTGGATATTGTGTTTATAGAAAAAGCCCATTACATCAAAACCTTGCTTATCAAGGGTTTTTACAGTGGTTATTGCGCACGGAGCGCAGCATATGTGAAGCAGGATCTTCATTCTCTTTTTCCGAAAATAGCGGTTCCGATACGTACAAGGGTCGCCCCCTCCTGGATAGCAACTTCAAAATCACCGGTCATACCCATGGAAAGTTCACTCAAACTTATATTCAACAAACCCTGTTGATCAAGACGGTCTCTCAGACCCCGAAGGACCGCGAAATAGGGCCGAACCTTTTCAGGAGCGTTGAAATAGGGCGGCATGGTCATAAGCCCTTTAACCGACAAATTCTCAAGAAGGCTTATGTCCTTTAGCAGATTGTACGTGTCTTTGACATTTACTCCTGACTTTGAAGCTTCCTCACTGATATTGACCTGTATCAGGACCTCCTGGATTTTATTAATTTTATGTGACTGTTTATCTAATTCACGGGCCAGTTTAAGCGTATCAACGGAATGAATCAGGTCAAAGAGTCTCACGGCGTATTTGGCCTTGTTGGACTGAAGATGTCCGATGAAATGCCACGATACAGGGTAAGTCGCCAGGTCGTTGAACTTTGATCGGGCTTCCTGAACATAGTTTTCTCCAAGAATGGTGGCGCCGGCCTGGATGGCTTGTCTGACCCTGTTTGTCGGAACAGTTTTGCTCACCGCAACAAGACGGACTGTTTCAGGGTCACGGCCGCATGCACGGGCCGCCGTTTCAATACGGTTTTTTACGTTTTGCAATCTTTTTATCAATTTTTAAAATCTTCCTATTTATTTAAAGCCATTATTTATATTGTTTATAGCCAGCACACCTTCCTTTATAAGAAATTCAATGACCTCGCAAACCGGTAGGCCCACAACATTGGTGTAAGAACCGTTGATGCTTTTAACCAGGAAGGTGCCGAGGCCCTGAATGGCGTATGCCCCTGCTTTGTCAAAAGGTTCGGTTGTATGTATATACCACTCAATTTCTGGATCGGTTAGATTTTTAAAAAGAACTTCAGTTTTAATTGTTTCGGAAAATTTTCGGTTTTTCACTTTGCAGCAGATTGAATAACCGGTAAAAACCTGGTGTGTTTGCCCGCTGAGCTGTTTTAACATGGTTCGGGCTTCGGCTATGGAACCGGGCTTGCCAAGTATAGTCTGGTCTTTCAGGACAATGGTATCGGCACCGATAACCCATTTCCCAGGATACTTCTCTGACACGTTATCGGCCTTGGCTTCGGATAGAACCCTGACATAGGTTTCAGGCGAAGATATGGGGATAGATGTCTCATCGATGCTGCTCGGAATTACAGAAAATGAAAGTCCTGCCTGTTCTAACAGATACCGGCGCCTTGGGGAACGGGATGCGAGTATTAATAACGGATCATCATTTGGATTTTTCATGGGGGTTAAGTATCAGAAGAAATGAAGTTTGACAAGCATCAAACATAAAGAGGAATAAACAGTAAATCAGACTTTTTACAAATGCGTCATCAGTATTAATTGATATTAATCTTGATCTCGACCCGACGATTCAGCATTCTCCCAGCTAAAGTCTTGTTTGATCTTCTGGGATTCTCTGATCCCATTCCGAACGTCTTGATTTTTGATGGACTAATCCCCTGACCTACAAAATAGCTTTTCACAAGATTAGCCCTTAATTTTGAAAGATTTTTATTATACATATACTCACCATAAGAATCGGCATACCCTTTGATAATAATCTTTGCATTAGGGTGTCGAGATATGAATGAGCCGATTTGTTTTAATGTTTCAAAGTCTCGATCTGAAAGATCATTTGAATTGTGACTGAAATTGATGATACTCTTTGGAAGGGGAATTGACGGGAGTTCCCAAACTTGCCGGAGTTTATCTATTTTTCTCAGATGGTCATTTTGATCGCGGGCTTCAGAGGAGTTTGAATCCGGGATTTTGTATGATTCTGGAGGTACTATAACACCGTTTTCTTCTTGCCCGGATGAATCAGTGTATTTGGATACAGGGGGTGTTACCGCTATAGATATTTTAGCGGTTTTTTGTGGATTCTGAACAGAAGGGCCAATCTTTTTGTTTAGATTATCTATTTGGGGCACGCTTATTGATGTTAAATTTGTTGGTAAGTTGGAAGCTTGTTTGAAATATCCATTGATATTCGCAATATGCTTTCTAACGATACCAAAATAAAAAAGAATGCTGAGAATAATTAATGATAACACCGAAAAGACGATAGCTTTAACTTGTTTCCCTGATGATTTTATTGCGGGTTTTTCTAAATCTGTTATTTCTATTAACGTTGCCTGTTCTTTTTTATGATCATCAATTCTTTCCACCGGCAAGAGGAGTCCGGTTGCGCATTCTTTTATAATCATAGCATTTATTGTTTTTGTATCTATAACATATCCGGTCAATAACGCATGATCACAAATGATATTGATCAAACGAGGATATCCCTTGGAAAAAGAAAAAATTTCACTGATAGCGCTTGCACTGAAAAAATTTCTTTTATTTCCGGCAACCCTGAGACGGTGCAAAATATATTCTCCTATCTCGGTTTCCTTCAAAGGTTCCAGGTGAAAGTTGATAGCGATTCTCTGTCTTAATGCCCGATTCTTTGTCCCGGTAATAATGTCATTAAATTCATCCTGGCCGATGAAGAACGTACTCAAAAGCTTCATATCCTGCTTTTCTATATTTGACAGGAGTCGTATCTGTTCGAGAAGTTCTTGGTCCAGCCGGTGGGCTTCATCAATTATAAGTAGCACCCTCTTTTTTTGTAAGTAACAATTGTTCAAAAAGTGATTGAAATGGGTTAAAAAAGCCCCTTTGCTAGGGAATTTTTTATTGATATTAAATTCATCAGCAATAATGTTTAAAAAGTCGAGTTTTTCCAGAGCAGGGTTGGTAACGTTAGCCACAATAGTATCATCGCCCAGACGTTCTATTAATGCATTAACAAGTGTGGTTTTTCCTGTACCGGCATCGCCGGTAACAAGGAGGAAGCCCATATTGGATAGAACCCCATATTCTAAAACAGCTAAGGCCTCCTTATGACACTCACCCAGCCAAATAAATTTTGGATCCGTACTTATCTGAAAAGGTTTTTCTTTTAACTTGTAGTGGCTAAGATACATAAATTATTTCATTTTAAAGTTTGAAGTGGCCTAAAGATTTTTTCGGTCTTTTATGATTTCTATAATGGTATCAATACGCTGGTTCATCATTTCGCTTTTTTTACAAGAAAGGAGCAATATCTCGTAAAATGACTTCATTTTAGTATCGAATTTCAGCAAAATATCACCGAATTGTGCAAGTTTTGCACTCATGGATTTAATCTGACTGTGAACATCTTCGGCAGATTTATCGGGTGGCGCAGAAGACCCCTTTTCTCTGAACGCGGTTAACAATTTTTCAAGGTCTTTTTTTTCCCCGTCCGAAAGGCCAACATTTAATTCTGTCTGGTATTCATCCGTCATGTTGTCACCGGCAGTTAGTTCTTTATTTATAATTTTTGCGTTTTTTATGGCAAAAAATATCTAAATTTATTGAGTGTGAAGTGCCTAAAGTGACCTAAAGTGCCTAAAGTTAAGGTATTCTGTCAATTTTATCTAAAATAAATAGCCGGAGCGTAGCGACTCCTTTACTTTAGCTCACTTCAAACTTTAGCTCACTTCAAACTTTTCCGGTTTATCCGGGTTAGGATTCATCATGCTTTTTAAATTCTCTGTTAATCATGGCATCTATGGCGGCAATACTTTCATCAACGGTTCTCAAAGATTCGGAAATCTTGCCGGGATGTTCTGAATTGATGCCGGACTTTTTTTTCAACAGGTTGATACTAAGCAACAGAATAATAACAATTGTAAGAAAATTTAACAGGGCCAGCATATATGTCTGAAGATTATAATTATTGCCGATAGAAGGTAGTGATTCAGCCGGTTTTATCTGTTCCTGCTTTGCCGTTTTGCCCGGTGCGCTCTGAGTTGTTATGGGAGAGGCAGGGACCTTGTTTAAGCTTTCTTTGGAGGAATCTTTTGGACGCTTTGGACTTATATCCGATGCAGCGTTTTTCTTTATTTTAAGTTTATTGCCAATCTCTTTTTCCGGAGATTTTATTGAGATAAGTTTTGGTTTGGTCATTTCGGGCTTGCTTGATTCTTTTTCCGGAGATTTTTCCGGGATAACCGTTGGTTGTTTGGTTACAAGCTCGGTTAATTCTTTTTCTGATGATTCCTCCGGCGTAGCTATTGGCTCTTTTGTTTCAGGCTCCTTTGATTCTTTCACTGAAGGCTTGGCATGCAAAGACTCCTCCGGCACAACCTCCTTGGTTGGTGGAGTTATTAAGTATGCATCGATAACAACTCGGTCTGGACCGGAAAGAGAAAACGCATTTAGCTTGAAATAGGAAAAAGAGAGTTTGATACCGGCTGTCAAAAGAGTTCCCTTTTGAATAAACTCAATGGAGCGAACCGACTGGATTTGGGTTTTATTATAAAGAATTTGTCGGGGCAGGACCGTTGTGCTGTCAGGAAACACCACGGTAAATTTTCCCTTACCATCGATTACAGGTTCCTTAAATTTAGCAGGGTTTTGGAATTCAAACACAATTCTTGTAAAATCTGGGTGTTTGGCGGTTCTCAGATATTTAAGGTTGGCGGCCTGAGTCTCTGCAGCTTGGAGCATGAGGAGAACGGCGGTAATCATCAAAAGCCCTGATTTCATATATTTTCTCATGGGGTTATTATACGTCTCGGGAATTATACAACTTGTAGAAACCACAAGTCTTTTAATGACAATCTGTTTATGCAATCGGCATGGAAGAATGGAATAGTGAAACTTTTTTCTATTTCACCAGAACCATTATTCTCTTATTCTCTCCGGGCGCAAGCCCTACAGGCTGGAGGCCAATTGGGACGAACACTCTAACTTTGGTATTAAAAAGCCAAAAAAACTATAAAGGAAAGTGACTTGTGTGTCAAATAAAATTGTCCGCGGAAGTTCAACGCCCGTCCGGTCTGGATTTACATTGTATTATCAGTGGGCGGGTCAATATCATCAATTAATACATCAGAACTTATTGATAAATTACTACTTTTAAGCCAACTCTTTGTTAAAAATTGAATTTTTAACCTGGCGGTGAAATTTGTAAAATCACCGCCAGAGTAATCATCAGAGACAACATGTTACGCGACTTCCTGGTAATCAGCGTCGACCACATCATCGTCCGGTTCAGAAGAAGACGGACCCCATGCGCTCTGGGCAGTGTCTCCACTCTGATGCCCTCCGGTATGGGACGTCTGCTGGTACATGGAAGCCGCCAGCTTATGTGAAGCCTGTGTCAGCACCTCGGTCAGACGCTTGATCTGAGCGGTATCTTCGCTTTCTATCACCCGTTTAAGGTCGTTTAACGCTCCCTCAACCTCGGCTATGGTCGCACTGTCTATCTTATCGCCAAGTTCCCTTATTGATTTTTCAGTTGTATAAATCAATGCATCGGCTGTATTGCGTGCGTCCACAAGTTCCTTTTTATTTCTATCCTCATCGGCATGAAGTTCCGCATCTCTGACCAGCCGGTCGATTTCTTCTTGGGACAAGCCTGAAGAAGCCGTGATGCGGATGGACTGCTGTTTGCCGGTGGCCTGATCCTTGGCCGAGACTTCCACGATACCATTGGCATCGATGTCAAAGGTTACTTCAATCTGCGGCATACCTCTGGGTGCAGGGGGAATGCCTACCAATTCAAAACGACCCAGCGTCTTGTTTCCTAAAGCCATTTCGCGCTCTCCCTGAAGCACATGAATTGAAACTGCCGGCTGGTTATCTTCAGCAGTTGAAAAAATCTGGCTCTTTTTGGTGGGAATGGTTGTATTTTTTTCGATCAGCTTGGTCATAACTCCTCCCAGGGTTTCGATACCCAGTGAAAGCGGAGTAACGTCAAGGAGCAAAACATCTTTAACATCCCCTTTCAAGACGGCTCCCTGAATGGCCGCACCAAGGGCTACAACCTCATCCGGGTTCACCCCTTTGTTTGGTTCTTTGCCAAAAATCTTCTTGACGCGCTCATGTACCGCCGGCATGCGTGTCATGCCGCCCACCAGGATGACCTCATTAACATCACCGGATGACAGGCCGGCGTCCTTCAGTGCCATGTTGCAGGGCCCCTCAAGCTTATCCAAAAGATCACTGACCAAAGCTTCTAACTTGGCCCGAGTTATTTTTATATTCAGATGCTTGGGACCGCTGGCATCGGCGGTGATAAACGGTAAATTCACATCGGTTTCCATAGAAGCGGACAATTCCATTTTAGCCTTTTCAGCAGCTTCTTTGAGTCGCTGCAGGGCCATGGTGTCACTCCTTAAATCAATTCCCTGGTCCTTTTTAAATTCATCGGCCAAATAATCGATGAGTCGAAGATCGAAGTCCTCACCGCCCAAATGGGTATCTCCGTTGGTGGCCTTGACCTCAAAAACACCGTCGCCGATATCAAGTATGGAAACGTCAAATGTGCCGCCGCCCAGATCGAATACGGCAATCTTTTCTTCTGATTTTTTGTCCATACCATAGGCAAGAGATGCTGCCGTCGGTTCATTGATGATCCTTAACACATTAAGGCCGGCTATTTTCCCTCCATCCTTGGTGGCCTGTCTCTGGCTGTCGCTAAAGTAGGCCGGTACGGTAATCACTGCATCGGTTACCGTTTCGCCAAAATATTCTTCTGCGGATTTCTTGATATCAGCCAGGATAAAAGATGAAATTTCCGCCGGGCTATAATGTTTGCCCCGAATATTAATACGAACATCATCATTACTTGCTTTTTCGATTCTGTAAGGAAGAATCTTTACATCCTTTTGCACTTCGGGTGAATCATATTTTCGTCCAATAAGTCGTTTGACGCCAAAGACCGTATTTTCAGGATTGGTAATGGCCTGCCTTTTGGCGATCTGTCCCACCAATCTTTCCCCTTTATCAGATACAGCAACTATTGAAGGTGTGGTTCGACCGCCTTCGCGGTTCGTAATTACTTTGGCCTCGCCACCTTCCATGATCGAAAGGCATGAATTGGTGGTGCCAAGATCTATTCCTATTATTTTGCTCATTTTTTTATTCCTCCGTATATCTAAATACGCTATCCTGTGTTAATACAACACTCCTTTTTCAGAACACCGTCTTTATAATTTGCCTTGATCTTATCAGAATTAACTTCCGCATTTGGATTTTTTTCGGTTTTAAAACTAATACTCGAATTTTTTGCCTGTTGACAAAACATTAAGAATGAAATTGATTTTGTCAATATAATTTAACAAAAAATAATTATATTATTTTTTATATAAATTAATTATAGTAATGAAGCCTTTTGGAGATTCATAACATGGAAAAAGACGGTGGAAAAAAACAGGCTAAGAACATTTCTTTACCCAGGACAATAACATCTGATTTTAAAATAAGGAGCGGAAGTTTTAGTCCGGACAACTTGCGAGACGAATGAAAAACAAAAAAATATGATTTTATTTTTGGATATCCTTATGCGAATTGTTTTTGTTAATCCGAATCCCATGAAACCGCCGGTGACTCCGGTCTCTCTGGACTATCTGGGGAGCGCATGTCGTAATGCCGGAATAGAAATTGATCTGGTTGATTGTTCCGTTGAGCCGGATTGGAGTAGAAAACTCGTGCAGGTTTTGACAGAAAAACCGATCCTGGTCGGTGTTACGGTTCGTAACATAGACGATTCTTATTTCGCCAGCCGGGATTTTTCTCTTGGACGAATCATACCGGTTCTGGAAGAAATTAAAAGATTAACGCAAGCACCGATTTGTCTTGGCGGAGTCGGTTTTTCTATTTTTCCCTCAGAAGCCCTGAAATTTTGTGATGTACCTTATGGCATATGTGGGTGCGGAGAGGAAGGTTTCGTTAAACTGATCGTCGCGCTTTCAGACAACATCGAACTGGAGTCGGTACCGGGACTGGTCTGGATGGAGAATGGAAACTATAGAAAGAACGCGATTTTGCCGGTTGCCTTAGAAAAAATAGATTTAGCCTCCAGATCTCTGATCGACAATGTATATTATTTCGATAACGGCGGGCAGGTAGGGTTCGAGACCAAACGCGGGTGTTCCTTGGATTGCGTCTATTGCCCGGAGCCGCTGATAAAGGGTAAACAGGTAAGCGTGCGAAATCCACGAAATGTTGTGACGAAATTAACTAATCTTTATATGCGTGGGATCACGGTTTTTCATACCTGTGACAGCGAGTTTAATTGTCCCTATTCCCATGCTGTTCTGGTATCCAAAGCCATCATTGAATCAGGTCTGGGAAATAAAATTAAATGGTATGCATATTGTTCCCCTGAGTATTTTACCGAAGAGCTGGCATATGTGATGCGTCACGCCGGATGTGTGGGAATCGACTTCGGGGCCGACCATGGAGATGACAAAATGCTTCGCAGACTCGGCCATGGATATACATCAGATGATTTGATTCGAATTCGGGAAATTTGCCTTAAACATAATATCATTTGCATGTTCGATTTGCTCCTTGGGTCTCCCGGTGAAACCAAAGAATCCATTGAAACAACGATTCGTTTAATGAAAAAGATCAAGCCGGAACGTGTGGGCATCAGTCTCGGGGTGAGGCTTTATCCAATTACACGGCTGGGAAGGGAAATCTTAGAGACATCAAAAGGAACCTTATCGGAAAATCCCAGTCTCTTTGGAGACCTGGAAGATAATCAATCTTTTCTTCGCCCGGTTTATTACTGTGATGCAAATTTGGGTGAAGATGTGGAAGACTGGTTGCATGGTATGGTTGGTGATGACCCGAGATTTCTTCTTGGACGTCGGACAGACGTGAATCTAAATTACAATTATAATGATAATCCGGAACTGACTGAGGCGATCAAACGCGGCCATCGCGGTGCATATTGGGATATCCTCCGCCGGCTATCTGATGGAATCCCGCCTTTATAAGAAATCCCATATGATACCGTCAAAACACCCTGAACAGTGTTCGGGAAAAGTTCTGAAATATTTCAACTAGATCTTTCCTTTATATTCAGATAATGTTAAAATAAAATTTATAGGAAACAACTTAGAAACATTTTAATTAAACGTCTCGGTAGTTCTATCCTGCTATAAGTAGAATAAATCAAGTAACTTATTGAGGAACGGTCTTTTGTAACCACATCGCTTGTGCTTAAAACGGCAGGCGGCCGGGCGAACGAACTTGTAAAGGATTGTATGAAAAAATTAATGAAAGAAAATCGGAATGACCAACCTGCTCAATTTAATGGGCTTAGTGAAAAAGAAATAAACACACTATACGGGCTGGCGCCTATTAAAAAGTTACAACCTGATGATATCTTGATAAAAAAGGGTGATATCGACCAGACGATTTATGTAATTCTGAGCGGAAAGATAAGAATTGTCAAAGAGGATGACAGACAGACCAAAAAGGGGGTCTTTTTACACCAAGGTGAATGGGTTGGTGGAATTGACTTTCTTCGGCAAGTTCCATATGCGGCATCTGCCGTAGCTGCTGAACCGTCCAGCGTTATGGCTGTGAATGGAAAAACATTGGATGCCCTTGAAGCGAAAACCCAACTGTTCTTCTTTAAGCATTTAAATAATCTTGCTATAGAAGAAATCCGGCGGCTTGAGAAAAAGGAGAAGAAACTTGCCGACAATAACATTAAACTGATAAAGGACATTTATCGGGAGCGTACTAAATGCATAACCGATGTTCAACACTCGGAAATGATTCAAAATTTTTTGAAGAAAGTCCCCAAATTGCCGGTTTTCGCTACGACTCTGGCTAATGATTTGATGGGCGATCTAATCTCGTCCAAGGAAGTTTCCGAACAGATAGCCAAAGATCCTTCTCTGGTGGGTATTGTTTTAAAAACAATCAATTCAGCCTATTACGGATTTCAGAAAAAGATTTCCGATATTCACCACGCTACGGTTTTGCTCGGTTTTAACCAGTTGTACCAGTTGGTTCTTGGCGAAGGTGTTCGCCGAACTATGCCGGATATTCCGAGTTTTCAGGAATTACATTCCCATTGCGTGGCCATGTCGCACATTTCCTTCGCACTTTCTCAAGAAACACGAATCGGTAAACCGGTACAGTTGGCCACCATCGGATTAATGCACAATCTTGGCCAAATCGTCATTCTTTTGCTAAAAAAACAGAATCCTAAATTGGCAATGTTTATTGACAGCCTGGATCGGGCTCAGATCGGAGGGCTTTTATTAAAGTCATGGAATCTGCCGGATGTTGTCTGGAAAAGTATTGAATTCCAGTTCTTCCCCGAATTTTCACCCCCGAACAATATACCGGAGGAAATACGAGATAATGTCAACGTTCTTTATATTTCCCACCTTTGCTATGAGATATATCAGGGCAAGTCTGAGAAGGAATTACCGACTACCTTTCTGGATGAGTATAAGCAATTGTTGAACCTAAAAAAATACTCAGTGGTTGATATCGCATATAGGATTGTGCTTCCAAGTTTGGATAAAAAAATCAACTCGTTGCCGGTAGCATTAAGACAACTTATAAGGAAACAGACAACACCCTAATTCCCGAACAATTACAACTAAAATTAACGCGGTATTTTCTCTGTGGGAATTTATTTTAATTCACCCATTAAACCTTTACTTTGCGACCCTTTTAGGGTCACCACAAGCCACCCTTTTTAGGGGTGGTCGACAATCTTTAAGAGGGTTCCTATGGGGAAACCTGATCAAATTAAAAGGAACAATTTAAAGCGCAAAGGCCTTACTTAACTTAAATTGAGCAGGCCTGAAATAATGGCTTTCAGAGAATTGTGTTGGCAAGTTTGCATGAAAGGGGAACACATGGAAAAGAAACCGACAACGGAGAATGCAGAACCTAATATGCTTAACATCAGCCTCCAGAAAGAGTTGATTAAAAGAGTAAAGGTTTTTTGTGCTGAAAAGGAAATAACTGTCCAGGATTTTGTGACCGATGCCATAATAGAAAAATTAGAACTTGTTTACAAAGAAAGGAGAAAAAAAAGCAGACTATAGCCCGCGGATTAAGACCGAACGCCATGCATCGTGAATTGTCATACCTGATGTGGTAGAATTTTTAAAAACAGCGGAAGGTTTGTCCATGTATTGATCATTGGAAAATAATTCATTTTGATCGTTCAGCTTTTTTGACTTTTGCGAATCGTTATCATATCTACTGTCATATCCCAACCCAGTGCGACCAGAACTCCACATGATATTCCACAAAAAAGGATTAAGGAATAAAACGGGAAGAAATGAGTAAACGCAGCAAACATGGCAAAATAGATTAATAATTTCATAATTTATTACCTCCTGTAAGAAAAAAGCCCATCCTCTTTAACGCTTATGTTTATCTGGTATCGGTACAACCTCGGGAGAACTTTAAACCTAAATTAAACCGCTCCGGGTTTAGAAACCAGAGTGGCTCAAAATGAATCTGCATAACACAGACTATTTATTTTTTGCCCTTTTTGGCCATGCGAGCCTTACGTTCAGCCTTACGAGCTTTATGCATGGCGTGAGTTGCAGCCCTATGGCACTTCTTTAGCTCTTTAATTGCTTTGGAAAGCTCCGTTCGCTTTTACTGAACTCTATCGTGATCTGAGTGTTCCTAAAGAAAAAAGCCCATTCTCTCAAAGAAAGAATGGGCTTAAATGTTTGCTTGTTTATCGGTTGGGCAACCCCGCTACCCATCATTCCCGGGCCGGAGGCTTTGCGTCCCACTCTTTCGAGAAGTTTGCCTTTTTCACA
>CAZBOB010000029.1:0-40296 GCA_964492995.1 uncultured Desulfobacteraceae bacterium
TTTTTTCACATGCCTTGATCTTGAACAAAAATCCTCATTTATGGATGGACACTACTTAATACCTTTTTCTTTTTTAATCACTTCATAGGCTGACTGGATTTCACGGAATTTATCACTGGCAAATTTTGCAAATTCTTCAGGCAACCCCTTTGATGCGATCTTGTCAGGGTGATAATCAGACACGAGCTTTCGGTATTGTTTCTTTATATGCTCATTTGAGTCGTTTCTGTCACATCCAAGGACGGCATAATATTTCTCAACATCCTGGATATATTTTGATTTCAGTTTCCTGTATTTTTCATCGTTGAAATTAAATATCCTCACAGCGGACAGGATAAGCTTTTCTTCGTTTGGGTTCAGCGTGCCGTCAGCTACAGATACTCTGAGTAATATATCTATCATAAGGTCGAGCATTTGGTACTGAGATCTAAATTGGTTGTAAAACTGGCTGGCAAAAGCATTAAAGTTATCCGGAGAATCAATGGCAGTATGAAAAATGTTTGTAGCCAGTCTTTTGCTCTCAGGGTTTAGGTTCAAGTCGTATACCATAAAATTTTCAACGGCATCTATTTCTTCTTTTGATACCCGGCCGTCTGCTTTGGCAAGCTTTGCGAGCATGGAAAACGCTGCAACGAAAAAGGTGAACTGGGCCTCTTCACCGGCTGAAAGACGGGCCCGTTCGGTTGTGTAGTAGGTTTGACCGCCGGTATCAAACGCATGTCCAAGCGCAGCACCGGCAATTGCACCCAAGGGGCCGGCCATAGCAAATCCTATTGTTCCTCCGATTACCTTTCCGAGAAAACCCATAAATTTTTCCTTTTTATTTCCTTAAGAAGCAACCTTAATATCCCATTGAATCTGTTCTAAGAATTTTAATGAACGGGGATAATGCCTCCTTGTGTTCAAATAGCATATTTTTGTAATGTTTCCAAACCTGAAATTATGACATGAAATGAAAACTTTCTTTGGTTACTGTTCGTGAGATTTCTGCTTGGCAGGCACGGCCAAGCTAAGATAGTTGTCGTTTTCTTCGAACATCAGCTTTTTGTCAACCATCATCTTTAAAAAAGGCTCGATCCTGTCTGCAGCTACTGACGGGAAACGGGCAAAAATTCTTTTTAAAGAACGATGCTGCTGGCAAAAAAGATAAATTGCCCGGGACGTTCCCTCCAGGCGGTGTGTCAGGGGTTGGCCGTTGAGTCTTTTCTGGCGAATGATTAGAAAGTTTCTGCCGTCACGAAAGCTCAAGATGTTCTCATGTGTTGGATTCCGATGGAGTTCGCCATATACCTTTTTCCAGGCTTTCAGCTTTTTTTTGACCGGTTGCCAGAGTTTTCTCTGATGCTCGAGGTCGCCTCGATAGGATTGAATGATAAACCGCATGGCTTTAAAAACATCCGGTGGAAATATGGCGGCGTAATTACGGTGGTTGAAAACAGATCTGAGTCCGAAGTTTTCAGGGGCTTGCCATACCGGGCTCCCCAGGCCGAGCCAGAAGTAAACTATCTTTAACGGACGAAACCACAGAACAAAATCCAGGTTCCGAAGTGTCTCAATTACATCCTCCTGGTCGCTGCCCGGGAAATGGAGTATCAGATTTGATGAATTTGTAATGCCCGTCATTTCGCAATGTTTCATGATTTCAATATTCTGGATGGTTGTGGTTCCCTTGTTGAGTTTCTCGAGGAGCCGTGTGCTTAACGCCTCTATACCGATCTGGACCTCTTTCATTCCGGCGGCCTGCATAGCGTTCAGTACGCGCCCAGGAGTGGTGGCCCTGAGTTCTCCGAACAGGCGAAAATCCTTTCCCAGCCTGGCAATGCGGTTAAAAATATCCCGGGATGTTTTCAACGGGAAAAGGTTGTCCATAAAAGCTACGGAAAGGGTTCGGTACTTGGTCGTTAGATGATCAATTTCCGAAACCACCTGTGCCGGGTTTTTTGATCGATAACCGTCCCACTGGAGGTTGAGATTGCAAAAGGCACATCCTGTAGATCTGCCGCCTTCTTGTTTGCGCTGCCACCAGCAACCTCTTGAGATTTCCATGGGAAGTGTTGGAAAGAAGGTTTTTTCCGGTCCGAGTGATTGCAGCAATTCAAAATAGTCGTCGTAATCCGGAGGAACAAGATCGGATAACTCATTCATCTGATGAAACGGGGCCGGTGTTTCTTTTTCAGCGGATTCCGGTGTGATAATTCCCTTAACCGGAGTCATCTCTTTACAGCGCGGATCTTTGAGATACGCAATCAATCGGCTCAGGGGAAGTTCGCCTTCACCGTTGACCGCAACATCAATTTCGGGAAATTTTTTAAACAGGTTCCTTGTGGCATCACCGGTGAACATGGATCCGCCCACAACCATAAAGAGATTCGGGAATTGCTTTTTAATTTCCCTGATGAAATAGAGTGACGCAGTCAACTGGCAAAGACATATGGAAAAACCTGCTAACCCATATCCTCCCCAGTCAATGGTGTGTATAAAAGACTCAGAAATTTTTTGAATCTGTTTGGTTAGGGGTTCAAAAAGAATTCCCCGCAGCAGAGATTTACCGGCAGCCTGTTTATAAAAGATTTTTTCTATATGCTCGAATCGTTCCGGGTATAACAGAGCCGCGTAAATGGTTTCCGCAAGCCATGTCCGCTCGGAAATTGTTTGATAGCGTCTGTATCCGATGGCCTCGGCGACTTTTAAATAAAAATGATGCGTATCGACCTTCAGATCAGGAAACTTTTTTAGATAAGATTTCAGCGTGCCGATTTGAATTGAGGGACGGCTGTAAAGGGGCCAGGGTGCGGATACCAGAACCACTTTGTTGAATGGAAGTTTCTGTCTTAATTTCATTTGCTGTTTGTATGTTAAAGATAAATTCTTTATGAAAAATATGGGTTAATTGCTGATCATGATGTCGTGTGCTTTTGATCCGCAATTTAAAACAAGGTCAAGTGCGGACAGGTTGGGAATAAAACTCCCCCAGAGCTGAGGATAAACCAGTGACGGTGGTTTAACGTCCCTTAGGCGAATCCCCGCTTCTTTGAACCTGAATGCATCAAGGTATTTTATGGCAGCACTCTGGACCAAAAACTGCGATGCTCCCAATCTCTTGCAAATTTTTATGAGGAGCTTGTTTCCTTTTTCCTTTATCTCAAGTTCGGACAATAATATGACCTCTGTATCAATTTGAAGATGTTTCATCAAATAACGGATGATTTTAAGGTTTAAATCGATAAGTTTTTCAAATTCTGTTGAAAAAAGTTCCTCTAAAAAGTTGAGATGGTCCTTAACATACGGAGCTTTTGTATAAGCATTTTTCAAGCTTTCCAAATGTTTTTTTGCCCATCGTCCGTCATGACATATCCTGACAGCGCTGATTTTTTGCAGGCCCAAGCCTTTCTTTTTTACAGGCAACGTCATCCATAGGCTTCCCTGGTGATTTTTAAATCTGTTTCGAGTGGTCCAGGTGGTTCCCCTGGGGAACTGAACGTCATCCAGAATTACAAAAACGTCAGAAAAATAAGTTTTGTAAAAAAAACCGGGATACGGAAAATAGTAAGGCTGATTTGCAGATACAATCATTTTTTCAGTTGACTTTTTTCAGTATTATGGCCCATATAATTCAGCAGTCGAAGCGTTTTTCTTATAAAGCTTGGCCAATAGCGTAATGAATGATCAGCAGCGAAATCATACACTGTTTGAAACCATAAGGAATCGTTAAGATAGAACAGCGGTATTTTGAGTTCGTAATTAAAATGCCTTAAGCGGGTCGCCATATACCCTATTTATTTAGAGCCATATTTTCTGTTCTTTCTTTACGAACTTTTATGTATGAGTTTATATGATGGAGTCGCTGATTATTCATGGAGCTATTGAATCGATAAAACTTCCCGACCCCTCATATGAAAAAAAAATAGAGACTTTTTTCAAAAACACGGGAGGAATTTTAATGGATATTGAAGATATTTACAATCTAATTCCGGACTTTCAATGTACCGATGGCTGTCATGAATGCTGTAAAAACTTTGGCGTGCCTTCCAGAACTAAAGTTGAGGATGAACGGCTTAAAGCGTTCCTTCAAAAAAACTCAATGAAACCCGGAATGGCTCATGGAAACACCTGTCCATATTTAAATGAAACCGGTTGTTCTATCTATCCTGTCCGGCCGTTGATCTGTCGTCTGTACGGAACATCCCCGAATTATCGATGCAAAATGAAAGTTGCGCCGCTCAGGCTTTTGCATGAAGACGAAGAAGCGGAAATCTTCCATTTATACCGCACCCATTTTTTCTAAATCGTGTCCATCCATAAATGGTCTTTTTGCCCAATCTCTGCGTTATGTTCAAAAAATAATCCTCGGAATATTAAACATATGCCTGTGGTTATTTTTTTTACATGCCTTGATCTTGAACAAAAATCCTCATTGATGGATGGACACTAACCCGGTAGTATACCCATTATTTGAGCCGGTAAAAAGGCTCGTCCCTGCTTTTTCCCACCAGCCTCAGTTGACCCCCACATTGCTCGCATACCGATAGGATGTCCAAAAGCTTCGAATCAGCGTCGGAAGAATCGTCCATGATAACGGAATCTTCGGGAAGATAGATCGATATGCCACATTGCATACACATACATTCTATTTCATTGCTCATGTGATACCCTTATGGTAAATATTAAGTTGTTTAATCCCAAGATTTCGACTATCCAAAACCGAGAGAAGCCGGTTGTTTTTCTGATCGAAACCCTGAAGGATTTTTTCTTAAAAGCTAAAAATTTTATGGACGTTCTGAGTTTTACAGTATAGAGAATTACATATAGCAAATTTATAAGATTAATTCTATCTAAAGAAGTTTATACTGTATGAAATAATTGTAAAACCTGCATTTTTAAAAACTATCAACGGACTGTTGTTCAACATTAATTTAACCGTTCAGGGTTCAGGGTTCAAAGGTTCAGAAGTTGTTGGTTTACTTCACAAATCTGAGCCGTGAGCGGTTAAAAAGGATAAATACATATGAAACAAGAAACAATCGTACGCTTTGCTCCCAGCCCGACCGGTTACCTTCATATCGGGGGTGCCCGCACAGCGATTTTTAACTGGCTTTTTGCCCAAAAGACCGGCGGCAAACTTATCCTTCGAATCGAGGATACGGATGTGGAAAGGTCAACTGAAGAATCTATACAAGGAATTATTGAAAGTTTGAAATGGCTGGGGATAACATGGGATGAGGGCCCCTATTTTCAGTCGCAGTTTATTAATGAACATCTGGCCGCTGCACACAAACTGCTGGAATCGGGGCATGCATACAAGTGTTTTTGTACAAAAGAGGAACTCGACCGAAAAAGACAGGCGGCATTGAAGCAGAAGAAAGATTTAAAGTATGACGGTACCTGTCGCCGCTTAACACCGGATCAGGTTGCCGAAAAGGAAGCGGCAGGGATTCCTTTCACCATTCGCATGAAGGTGCCGCACGGCCGGGGCTCTGTTTGTTTTGAAGACACGGTCTACGGAACAATTGAATATAAATACGAGGATATTGAGGACTTTGTCGTTGTCCGTTCCAACGGTCAACCTCTGTATCTTATCTCAAATACGGTGGATGATATCCGTGACCGGATTACCCATGTAATTCGCGGTCAGGACGGTCTGTCAAATACACACCGGCAGATTTTGATCTACCAGGCGCTGGGAGCACCGGTGCCGCAGTTTGCTCATATGTCACTTACCCTGGATCCTAAAAAAGCCAAGATTTCCAAGCGCAAGCATGGCGAACTGGTTGCTGTCCACTTTTACAAAGAGCACGGATTTTTACCATGGGCATTTGTAAATTTTTTGGTACTATTGGGATGGGCTACGCCTGAATCCAGAGAAATCTTTTCCAGGGAGGAATTAATCCAAGCGTTTTCCCTTCAAGGAATCAATCGCGCCAATTCCATCTTCGATGTAAGAACGGGTGATCCAAAATATTTTACCGATCCCAAGGCGATAAGTATGAACGCCCATTATCTGAGGACCCTGCCGGTTGAAGAGATCGAACCCTATGTTCGAACCGAACTGGAAAAGGCGGGTCTCTGGAATCCTGAGTATGAGGGCGCAAAGCGCCGCTGGTATCTGGATACCATTGAACTAATTCGCAGCCGGTTTCATGTGACAACCGATTTTATTTCCCGTGGACGGGCCTATTTTTCCGACGATTTTCCCATTGAATCCAGGGCACTGAAAAAGAATATTTTCAAGCATCCGGATCTAAAAAAATGGCTCCCCTTGCTGGCAGATCGGTTGCAGGCTTTAGAAAATTTTACGGCTTCGGAAACCGAGGATACAATTCGTAAGATGGCTGAGGAGCTAAAAAACAAACCCGGGGTATTGATCAATGGCATTCGAACCGCTGTTACCGGCCAGCTTGCCGGCCCTGGGATATTTGATATTTTGATCGCCATAGGACAGCATCGTGTTGTGAATCGCCTGAAAAAGGCGCCGTCACTTTTCGACAAACCATAAATGAGTCTGTTGATTAATGGTCTTTTCGTACAATCTCTGCGTTATGCTCAAAAAATAATCCTCGGAATATCAAATATATGCCTGCCTGTCCCGTAGGTCCGGCAGATCGTACTGGGGTGGTTATTTTTTTCGCATGCCTTGATCTTGAACGAAAATCCTCATTAATCAACAGACTCATAAATATAGCTAAAGAATGGAGTTTTGAATATGACAAAAACCGAATTCACTCCGGCCCCTAATTTTATCCGGAATATTGTCGCCCAGGACTTAAAAGACAACAAAAACAACGGCCGGGTTGTCACCCGCTTTCCCCCGGAGCCGAACGGATATCTACATATCGGACATGCCAAATCCATTTGCCTCAACTTCAGTATTGCCGCAGAGAATAAGGGGGGTATTTGCAATTTGCGATTCGATGATACCAATCCCGGCAAAGAGGATATTGAATATGTCGAATCGATAATAGAAGACGTCCGATGGCTTGGATTCGATTGGGATGATCGTCTGTTCTATGCATCCGACTACTTTGAGCAACTTTATCAATATGCCGTTCAGTTGATCAAAGTCGGCAAGGCTTATGTGTGCAGCTTGAGCGCTGATGAGATTAGGGAAAGCCGCGGCACCCTGACAACAACAGGAAAGGAAAGTCCCTATCGCAACCGTTCGGTGACAGAAAACCAGGACCTGTTCGAGCGCATGCGGGCCGGAGAATTTGAGGACGGTTCCCACGTACTCCGAGCCAAGATTGATATGGCATCGCCAAATGTTCTGATGCGTGATCCCACGCTTTATCGTATTCGACGGATACCTCATCACAGGACAGGCGACAAGTGGTGCATTTATCCGATGTACGACTTTGCCCATTGCCTTTCAGATTCTATCGAAGGAATTACCCATTCTCTTTGCACCCTTGAATTTGAAATCAATCGCCAACTTTACGACTGGATACTGGACGAACTGAACGTCGACTGCCACCCCCAGCAAATCGAGTTCGCCCGCCTTAACCTCAGCTATACGGTATTAAGTAAGCGCAAACTTGTGGAATTGGTAGATGGAAAAAATGTCTCAGGATGGGACGATCCTCGAATGCCGACCATTAGCGGCCTGAGGAGACGCGGCTATACACCGGACTCGATCCGCAATTTTTGTGAACGGATCGGAGTTGCCCGGCGGGACAGTATTGTTGATATCGCATTGCTTGAATACAGCATCAGAGAAGATTTGAACAAACGGGCACAGCGCGTAATGGGTGTTTTGCGTCCGCTCAAGGTCGTCATCGACAACTTTTCCGAAAACAAAGTTGAAGAATTGGGTGCCTTGAACAATCCTGAAGATCCGGGTATGGGCACACGCAAGATTCCCTTTTCGCGCGTGATTTATATAGAACAGGACGACTTTTTAGAGGACCCGCCGAAAAAGTTTTTCCGTTTGGCACCCGGGCGTGAGGTACGACTGAGATATGCGTATTATATTACCTGCGTGAGAATTGTTAAGGATGAAAAAACCGGACAGGTGGTCGAACTGCATTGCACCTATGATCCGGATACGCGCGGCGGATTATCTCCGGATGGACGTAAGGTAAAAGCGACTTTGCACTGGGTTTCTGCGGCCCACGCGATCAAAGCCGAAACGCGCCTTTACGATCATCTCTTTATAAAAGAAAATCCGGATGAGGAGAAGCATGTTGATTTTAAAACATATTTAAATCCGAATTCTCTGGAAACACTCCCTTTCTTTGTGGAGCCCAGTCTTGCAGGTGCGGCGCCGGGAAGCAGGTACCAGTTTGAAAGACTCGGTTATTTCTGCGTCGATTCCAAAGATTCTTCCGACCAAGCCCTAATATTCAACCGCACGGTAACGTTACGGGATACATGGGCCAGAATACAGAAAGCACAGCAGAAAAAACAAAAAAAGAGGTAACCGTTTCGTTCTTTGAAACAAGCCGGATCCAAAGGAATATTTATAACATTTTCAAAAAGCAAAAGTGTTATCAAAAGAGGTGAAAGCATGCCGATCTACGAATTTTATTGCAGGGACTGTAATACTCTTTTTAACTTTTTTTCCAAAACCATTAATACGACCAAAAAGCCCAAGTGTCCAAAATGTAAAACAAGGACACTTACAAGACAGATTTCTGTGGTGGCATTTACCGGACGAGCAAAGGAAGACGGCGATCTTGACGATCTGCCATTTGACAGCAGCAAAATGGAACAGGCCATGCAGATGTTGGCGGGTGAAGCTGATAAAATGAACGAGGATGATCCGAAGCAGGCTGCCAATCTTATGCGCAAACTTTCTGGTATGACAGGCCTTAAACTCGGTGACGGCATGGATGAGGCGTTGAGGAGGATGGAAAAAGGTGAAGATCCTGAACAGGTGGAGGCTGAATTAGGTGATATTCTGGAAGAGGAAGACCCGTTTTCTTTGCAGGCGAAAAAGTCAAAAAGCATCAAAACAAGACGCAAAGAACCGTTACGGGATGAAACCCTTTATGACTTATGACCGTTTCATGCAAAAGTGCATCTGGAGGTTTTAGGCGCTTATTCAAACAACATCGACAAAATCTTGTCGATATTAATTGCTTCGCGGAAGCCATATTTTTTAGCTTCAATCAATCCTTATCTTCAGAGACTATTCAGAGGCAGAACCATGGAAAAGGAGGCGCTTGAGCGCATAGAAGCTTTACGGGGAGATATAACCCGTCTTCAACTTGATGCAGTTGTTAATGCAGCGAATACGTCGCTTTTGGGAGGAGGAGGGGTGGATGGAGCAATCCATAGAGCAGCGGGGTCAGGGCTTTTAAATGAATGCCGAAAAATCGGGGGATGCCCTACCGGTGAAGCCAGAATAACGAGAGGCTATAATCTTCCTGCCGGATATGTAATACATACTGTAGGGCCTATCTACAGTGGAAGGGCTCAAGACCGAAAACTTCTTTCCTCTTGTTACTTGAACAGTCTAAAACTTGCCGTAAAAAATTCTATTACGTCTATTGCCTTTCCAGCTATAAGTTGTGGCGTGTATGGTTACCCTGTAAAAGAGGCCTGTAAAATCGCAGTTGATACTACCTGCGATTTTTTAAAGGATAACAGAACCATAAAAAAGGTCGTCTTTATCCTTTTTTCTGAAAAGAATCATGCTGTCTATCAGGAATACTTAAGAAGTTTAGCAAAATAAAACGTGATGAATTCGTAAAAGGTTTTTTTTTGACTTTTTACGAGACCATCATAACTAACGGATTCGAAAAAATAAAATTCATCTTATCTTCGGTTTTAATTTTAGTGTTGATTAATGTTTTTTTAACGTCTTACATTGACAAATCCATATGCCAAGATTATGTTAAAATAAAATTTTAGATATAATTTAACAGACGGTTATATCTTTTTCAAAAAGGAGAATATTATGATTGAAGTTAGCAAATTAGCTACGGAACAGATTGCCGAATATTTCAAAGGCAAAGAGGTTTCACCGATACGGATCTTTTTAAATGCGGGAGGATGAGGCGGTCCTTCGCTCGCCATGGCTCTGGATGAGTCTAAAGATACAGATCACGTTTTTGACATTGACGGTTTCAAATATATTGTTGATAAAGAGTTTATGGAAAAAGCAAAACCGATTAAAATAGATTTTTCCGAAATGGGTTTTAAACTCGACTGCGGCATAGATTTCGGACCCGGATGTTCAGGCTGCGGATCAAAAACAACTTCCTGTTGTTAATCCTACAGATTCCGTTTTTAACCAAGGGCAACACAGTTACTGTGTTGCCCTTTTTATACCTGAATTTTGCATGAAAATTAATGAATAAAAAAGCTCATCATTCCATCACTATTTGGGTCAAATGTATCATTAAATGATGTTGTATAAACCCGGTATATAAGTAACCTAAAAATTCTCATTAATTTTCATGCAAAATTCAGGTTATCTATCTATGAAGAAGGTTAATTTTGATGGTCTCGTAAAAAGTCTGAGTTTTCGAACTTACCGTGGGATCGTTTTAGGTTGAGCACGGAATACAGACGCGTTTGCCGTTTTCAGCGCAGACCATCTTTGTTGACATTGTCATTTCGCCGCATTTTGCACAGGCTTCTGAGCGTGCCAGGGGTGCATACGGCGGCATGGCAATGTCTACTTCTTTTGTGGAAAAAACATCGCTAAAAGGTTTTGAAAGAAGATCTTTTGCTTTGAGTATCTTTTGACGCCATTTTTCTCTTTCGCTTGCCGTGTCTGAAGAAATGGCTTCATCAAGCCGGCTGAATTCTTCTCTGAATTCACCGCGATATCGATAATATTTATTGCGAGAAAACCGGAAGGCCCTTTTGCGTGAGCGGTTAAGGATTGTATATGCGTTTTTCCCATAATCTTTGATAATAAGGTTTCCTTTACCTATCGAGGTGCCCAGCAGTACCTGCAGAGCGTCAACTGCACAAGAATCGTTTTCACTAATGACGACCACCTCTTCGTCCTTTGACCGTTTGAGTTCAAGAAGGGTTATGGCCTCTTTTGCTACCCGGTAACCGTAAACAAGGCCTGGACAAAGATGACCGTGGAATTCGATACATTTTTTAAGGTCTTCCGGAAGTTTGAATTTAATATTTTCTGCATTTTTCATTTGCAAACCTCTTTAGGTGCTTAGTTGTAACTTTTCGGCAATTTATATGGTTGTGTTTTGTATTTACCTGGGTATTTCTCCGTTTTTGCACGATAGCATGTAACCTATTGAATTTTTTGTGTTGGCATATGGAATCAGTCGATTGAGTTATTCGGTTGGAAATTCCAACCTATCGCTTTCAGATAGATAAGGTTCGGATATATGACTCCCGGCAACGTGAAAATCCGATAGCGTTTGGGTTTCAGACGGTTCTTTAACGGCTTTTTTACGAAAATGTATTTTGATGATCTCAATACGTTGTCGGGCCAATTTTTCACCCCCAAGTTTTAAGTAAGTTAAAATAATTTGCTGGGTGTGGTCGTTACCTTTAAGTGGGTTGGGAAGCAGATTAATCAAGTGCTGAAAAGCCAATTCCAATTCGTCCGGAATTTTCATTTGATTCGTCATGATATCTCCTGAATACGGGTTTTAAATATGGCTAATAGTGAGAATAAATCATGAATGAAAAATGTAAAGTGTTTTTATCAGAAATTTTTAAAAAATTTAAAAAGGGGTATCAGACAATGATTCACTTAAAATCCGGATCGCCTGAATGCTTGTTTGGTTCCGTTGTTTTTGAGGCTAACATGATACAAAAGTAAAGAATGACGGCGGGTTAAGCTATACCGGTTGAAAAATTGATATAACTTTGATAGGATTAATCTGAATCATACCTCCAAAGATCACAGAAAAGATGAATTGTTATGAGCGAAAAAGAATTGAATCCGGAAAAAATACTTAAAGTATCAGGAAGTTATTGGGAAACTTGTACGCTTCATGCAGGAGTTAAACTCGATGTTTTTACAATCATAGGCAAGGATCATTTCAGAGGGGAAGATGTGGCCGACAAACTTAACGGCGTCAAAAGAGGCGTTAAAACACTTCTCAATGCCCTTTCTGCCATGGATTTTCTGGTAAAAAAAGAAGATATCTATGCCAACACCCCTTTGAGTTACACTTTTCTTTCCAAAAATTCTTCCCGATATATGGGGCACATCGTCATGCACCATCACAATTTGATAGATTCCTGGAGCAGACTGGCCGTGGCGGTTCAAACCGGCCGTTCGGTAAGGCATAGAGCAACTCATACGGACGAAGAAAAACGAGAAAATTTTCTCATGGGTATGTTCAATTTAGCGATGAATCTCGCCCCGGTGCTGGCGCCTAAAGTAGATCTTTCCGGTCGACGGCATTTACTTGATCTGGGTGGCGGCCCCGGAACTTATGCCATCCATTTTTGTATGAACAATCCCCAGCTCAAAGCAACTGTTTATGACCTGCCCACCACTCGCCCCTTTGCTGAAAAAACCATCGCTAAATTTAATTTGCAAGACCGGATCGATTTCAAGCAAGTGGATTATCTCGAAGAAGAGATTGAAGGAATCTATGATGTTACCTGGCTGTCTCATATTCTCCACGGAGAAGGACCCGAGGAATGTCGCAAAATTATTGGCAAGGCGGTTTCTGCTCTGGAACCCGGGGGAATGATCCTGATCCACGATTTTATTTTAAACAACAGTATGGATGGCCCTCTTTTCCCGGCCCTGTTTTCCCTGAATATGCTCTTGGGAACTCCGTCAGGACGATCCTATTCTGAAAAACAGATCGAGGACATGCTTTCTGATGCCGGGGTCAGGGAAATCCGGCGCATTTTTTTCGAGTCCCCCAATGATTCGGGAATAATAACCGGTATTGTTTGATGAGGAATAGATCATGAATTATCATCCCATTACCCGCAGAGAATCGATAAAAAAACTTCTTAAAATATCTGGAGGGCTTGCACTGACCGGCGCAATGACATGGCCCTTTCAAAAAACGATTTCGGCCTGGGCCGGGTCAACGAATAAAAAATTTATTGTTGAGGGGATCGGCCAGAATCATGAATATTCGGTTAAGGCGTTGGCCGGAAAGGTTTTTGAGGCGGCCGGAGGAATACAGAAATTTGTTTCAAAGCAGGATGTGGTGGTAATCAAACCGAATATCTCCTGGGCAAGGTCCCCTGACCTGGCGGCAACCACCAATCCGGAAGTTTTGGAAGCGGTTGTTGAACTTTGCCAGGAGGCCGGAGCCAAAAAAATCAGAATCGCCGACCATACCATCCATGATGCCAGACGCTGTTTTGCCATCACAGGCGCCGGGATGGTGGCAAAAAAAACCGGAGCGGATCTGGTCTATCCAAGGTCGTCATTGATGCGGAACATGAAATTACAGGGGCACCGTCTGGATGTCTGGCCGGTTTTTTTGCCGCTGGTTGAGGCTGATAAAGTCATCAATCTACCGGTTGCCAAGGTCCATAGCCTTAGTGGTCTGACTCTTGGCATGAAAAACTGGATTGGAGCTGTGGGCGGCAGAAGAAGTGCCCTGCATCAGGATATCCATCTGACCATTGTGGATCTGGCCCAATTTTTCAATCCCACGATCACTCTCATAGATGCCACCCGGATCATGGTCTCTAACGGTCCCTCGGGAGGAAGCCCTTCGGATGTGGCGGTCTCAAATCGCCTTATATTGAGTGACGATCCTGTTGCCGCAGATGCTAAAGCCTCCGGTCTTTTTAATTTTCGTCCCCGGGACATCGGTTTCATTCGCCTCGGTGAAAAATGGGGACTTGGCACAACTGAATTTCAGAAACTCCGCCAGCACAAGGTGATCATTTGAAAGCAAACCATCTGGTTTGGATACGACGTGTGAGCCAGGCCTTTTTTTTAATTCTTTTCATTTTTCTCCTGGTTGAAAGCCGCCTACCCCAAGACATTTATCTGGATTATTCCATAGCACTTGATGCTAAACAGGACATCGAGCTGGATTATCCTGTAAAATATTTCTTTCAGCTTGATCCCCTCATATGGATTACATCTCTCATATCAGGGCACCAGTGGATCAAAGGCTTTGGATGGGCTTTAGGGATTGTTGTCCTGACGGTTTTCTTTGGCAGGGTTTTTTGCAGCTTTATCTGTCCATTGGGTACCATTCATCACATGGTGAGTTATATCAGACCGGCCCTAAAAAAACAACGTATGGTCTCTGCCAACCAAAAACACTCCAGTCAGAGATTCAAATATTTTTTGCTTATTTTATTTCTTATGTCTGCGTTGCTGGGTCTCAATCTTACCGGACTGTTAGACCCCATCTCTTTTTTCTTCCGTTCTCTGGCCCTTGCTGTTTTCCCCGGGGTCGGAACAGGGATTAAAGAATTATTGGATCTGACTGCACAAAGCGATATAAAAATCTTGAATTATATAAGCTACGGCGGTGAGGTTCTGGTATCACCCGTTTTCGGGTATGAATATAAAGCCTTCAAATCTGCGTGGTTCATCGGCATTCTTTTTCTTTTTATTTTGTTTCTCAACCGTATCCGGCCGCGTTTCTGGTGCCGCACCCTATGTCCTCTGGGTGCGCTTCTTGGAGTCTTTGCCAGATTTAGTATCCTGAGACTGGAAAAAGATCCTGAGAAATGCACGAATTGTAATTTGTGTCTTCTATCATGCCAGGGGGCGGCCTCTCCGGTTCCGGGACAGGAATGGGACGCCTCGGAATGTATGTTCTGCTTTAACTGTTTTAACTCCTGTCCTGAAAATGCCATTTTCTTTAAATTGGGATGGCCGCCGCACGTCAGTAAAAAGCCCGATATGGGTCGCCGGGCTGTGTTGGGTGGTTTGTTGGCCGGCCTATCTTTTCCTTTATTAGGAAGGTTGGACGGCAGGTTGCACCATGTATCTGATGCACGTCTGATCAGACCTCCGGGTTCATTGCCCGAAAAGGATTTTTTAAAGCTTTGCCAGCGGTGTGGGCTCTGCATGAAGGTTTGTCCAACAAATGCCATCAACCCTGCACTCACAGAAGCGGGGATGGCCGGGTTCTGGACACCGAATCTCATTATGACCCAAGGCTATTGTGAATATACCTGCACACTTTGCAGTGGGGTTTGTCCTACAGGGGCTATCCGTAAATTATCAGGCAAAGAGAAAATCGAAAGTCCCATCAGGATAGGGTCTGCCTATATAGATCGGGGACGATGCCTCCCATGGTCGGGAAACGGACCCTGCATCGTCTGTGAAGAACACTGCCCAACTTCTCCCAAAGCCATATATCTTAGGGAAGGGAAAACTTTGTCACCGTCTGGAAAAGCGGTCAATGTAAAACTTCCTTATGTGGATCTTAAAAACTGTGTGGGTTGCGGAATCTGTGAATATAAGTGTCCTGTAAAAGGAAACCCCGCCATCCGGGTGATAGCAGCCGGAGAATCCAGGTCTGTTGCAAATCAGATTTTGCTAAAGTTATGAAAGTTATAACGGATTTTTAATGCGTACCTTTCTTTTTGCCCTGCGCAATTTTTTCTTTAGTTTTTGATAAATTCGTAAGCGACGTTTTACGAAACCATCAGTTTTTTTGTTGAAAATAAAAGTCTATTTTTTTTAAAACAATCTTATGTCAACATAGGAGCAGATAGCACTTTTTTCCAAAAGGATCAAGCCGAATGAGCGTAACTACTAAGGTAAACGAATTTGATTTCGTGCAGCGTAGCGACGGCGTGTTTCTCTTGGAAACCGACTGACTGTTTGAAGGGCTTTAGCACGCGTTAGCCCGAGCCGAATGAAATTATGACTTAAAAAATCAATGGGATAATTTAGCGACGAATTGTTCTTAATAACTCTGGCGCGGCTCGGGCTTACGGTTGCTTAAGCACAAGTTTCAGTCGGTTGGAAAGAGATACACGCCGTCGTGGAGCTTTCTCCCTGTATTTGGATTCAAATGCGTTTGCCTTGGCGTAACCAAGACAACACTCCCAATTAATAGAAAGGAGGATATTATGGATAAACCGATTGATAATTTTTGGAAAACAAGACTGACCGATCTTAAGAACGTTTTGGATTCAAACAACTTCCAAGCCTTTGTGGCGGAAAATACCGATGAAGCCAAAAAGATTGTACTGGAAAAAATTATACCCGAGATTGCACCCGGGAGTGTTTCATGGGGAGGATCGCTCACATTCACTGCCACGGGACTATATGATACGTTGAAGAAAAGGAGTGATTTAAAAGTGCTGGACACTTTTGAAAAAAACTTGGCCCCTGAAGAAAGTCTGGAGCGTCGCCGGCGGTCACTGCTGGTCGATCTTTTTATCACCGGAAGCAATGCGGTGACCGAGACCGGCCAGCTTGTTAATCTTGATATGATCGGCAACCGTATTGGCGGGATCACTTTCGGCCCGAAAAATGTTATTATCCTTGCAGGCCGCAATAAGATTGTCCCTGACCTGGATGCGGCCATGTTCCGTATTAAAAATTATGCCGCTCCGGTCAACACCATGCGACTGGACAAAAAAACACCTTGCGCCAAAACTTCTTATTGCGAAGAATGCAAAAGCCCTGACCGTATTTGCAATACTTGGACGATTACCGAAAAATCGTTTCCCAAAGGAAGGGTGAAAGTTATTTTGATTAATGATGACCTGGGATTTTAAACCGCATTCAGATTCAGAAACGAAAATAAGCATAGAAGATATACGCCATTCAACAACTCCATAGCGTGGATGAACACAAGTTAGCGAGGAAAGAATCGGGAATCAGGTCGTTAGTACAAAAAGTGTTACGCAGTGAAAGTCAAATCCATGTAGAGGGCTGAGTTTAATAGAGAGTCATCCAAAATCTAATTTACACAAACTGATGGACATGAGGGTATTTTAGTTTATAATAATTTTTTATCTTTGGGCGAATCTTGTAACAATTAGAACACTTAATGAAATACCCGCCAGATGAACATTTAAATAAAGCGCCGCCCTGTAATCCAAATCCTCCTGAGGTAGATGTTATATTAATTTTTACATTCTTCCCGCAGTCCGAACATTTACCTTTTAATACGATTGTCGTTTTCTCAGGGTTAGCTTCAAATAGTTTTCTTAGCATTTCTTCCATTAGTAGCTACCTCCCTCAGTTTTTGCCCCTGCTCCTTTAACTTTTTTTTTGTTTATTGATATTCTTGGTTTTAATTTTCTATCAAGCCCGATTTTGCATTTTTTGCTGGATCTGCGTTCAGAAATTTGAAAATTGTACGAGAATTGACGTCGATCAAGCCCTAAGCGGCGGCCAATGTTGTCCTTGATAAATAACGCCATAATTTCAAAAATTTTATTAGTGCGTTTTATCTATTCAAAGACCTAAACCTAAAGAGAAAATGGGGGATATGTTTGGCTTGCTCATCATGAAGATTTCATAGACTTGTAATTTGTTGGTGTCAAGTAAAATTATGTATAATTTATATATAATTTTAGTGAATTAGAATATGTTGTAGTTTATTAAAATAAATTACTATATATTGTGCACCTAAAAATCAATAAGTTTAGTAAAATCGGAGTGTTCTATTACCATACCCACTTAAGTACCTCTAAAAAATAAACTCGTAAGATTTACAAAATATTTCCAAATCCCATAAATTTTGGGCGCAGTTCTCTTGCGAATTCAATTTGGATTTATTGGAAATAGGCTCCAACAGGATAATCAGGATAGATGTCGAAGTATTTATGCCTTCACATACACGCCAATCCCAGCAGTTTTAATTTTTCCCTGCTTCTTCAAAATCTTAACATTATCGTATATTTTTCTTCTATTGAAATCCGTCTTTTTCATTAATGTAGCGACATCAGCGCCCTTTTTGTATCTTTTAATAATTCCAAAAAGACTATCGGCCGCTGTTAATTTGGCAGTTTTTTTAGCAATGCCCTTTTTCATGGGCTTTGCTTTGGCCACGGTTTTCTTTGTTGATTTTGGTTTCTCAAGTTTCCCGACCTCGACAATCATTTTATCAACTTTTTTTGATAGTGCCTTTAGATCCTTGTTCGCAGCTTTCAGATCCTTAACTAGATTCTTCATTTCCGGGTTCCTCCTTTGCTTTTAAGTTTAACCTAAATCGAGCGATTTTTTGCTCGATCTGCGCCGATCTCTTGCGCATAAAGGATCCGCGAAAATCCTCGACATATCCATCCCGATGTTTTTTCGGGACGGTTTTCGCAAACCCTTATGCATCAAGATCTCAGCACATCTCTTCCAAAAAATTGCTCAACTTAGGTTTAATAATCAACCCTCTCTTTCAACTCTTTTCCACATTTAAAAAACGGAAGTTTCTTCGAGTTGCTTTAAAGCTTCCGAAATTTGAATTAATTCAATCAAATACATCAGCAAAAAAGAACTGTCAAGAATTCTGTGGGGTTGAAGGATTATGGCATTAAAGGAATGGAGTCAGACCGTATAGAAAAACCCGCCTTAAAGCTTGATCATCCTATCCCCGGATGATATTCAAAACCTTCACAAAGAAGCCGATTCACCGTAAGGCGTCGGAGGTCATTCCAAACCGTTCGTACTTCCTTGTGTGTTCTCTTTTAAGTTGGCTTTAGCGGACGTCTTTGTTCTAGTATTATGGCACAACGGCAGGCAATATAAAAAAAAGAGCGGGAAAATCTGATTGCCAACCCGCTCGATTTACTTTTCATTTCTGGTCGGGGCGAGAGGATTTGAACCTCCGACCCCTTGAACCCCATTCAAGTGCGCTTCCAGACTGCGCCACGCCCCGACGATAAGTAAACAATTAACAGTTCAGAAATGCCATGTCAAGATATGATATATGATGATGAGTTCGTAAAAAGTCAAATTCATCACGTTTCAGGTTATTGAGGGGTCGGGAGAGTTTTTCGATTGAATAGCTCCATGAATAATCAGCGACACCATCATACAAACTCATACAAAAGGGTTCGTAAAGAAAGAACAGAAAATATGGCTCTAAATAAATAGGGTATATGGCGACCCGCTTAAAGCATTTTAATTACGAACACAAAATACCGCTGTTCTTTCTTAACGATCCCTAATGTATTCAAACAGTGTATGATTTTGCTGCTGATCATTCATTACGCTATTTACATAGCTTTATAAGAAAAGCACTCCGACTGCTGAGGTAATTAAAATTGAACGTTTTAACAAATACTTAAAACTCTCAAAACGATTGTTTTTTTATTTTTTGTGAAGGACATGGAGTTTTTCCTAAACCTCATATGATAATAGTTTTAATTTTTTATTGACGATTGGGTAAAAAGGACGTTTTATTTAACCCGAATCTAGTCAAAACTCGATTTTGGCGTTATCCGTTATTCTAAAACTTAATTTAATAACCACACGGCTCCATGCAAATCCATGAAAAAAAATCTGTTAAGCCTTACTGCCTGATGCCGGGCGATACCGTTGGCATTGTTGCGCCTGCCGGTCCCTTTGATCCCAAAAAATTCATGAAAGGAAAGGCGGTTCTGGAGTCAATGGGGTTTCGAACGTTTTTTGATGAGGGTATTTTCCACAAGCATGGATTTCTTGCCGGAACCGACATGCAGCGGGCGGATCAAGTAAATCGTTTGTTCGCCGATCCCGCCGTCAAAGCGGTTGTTTGTGCCCGGGGAGGGTATGGCAGCATGCGGATACTTCCGTTTCTCGATTATAAAACCATTCAAAAGAATCCCAAGATCTTTGCGGGATTCAGCGATATTTCGGTGCTCCTGTCTGTATTACATACCCGGTGCAGACTGATCACATTTCACGGACCGGTGGTAACCACCCTGGCAAATACCGCCGAAGATAACATTGCGGCAATGCATAGGGTGCTGACATCCAATATAATACTTGAGCTGAAACCCGAAAAAGGCATTGTCATTAAGCCGGGTGTGTCCTCAGGATTTGTGGTCGGCGGCAATCTGACTACCTTGTGTCATCTTGTTGGGACTCCTTATGTACCCAATTTCAACGGGAAGATCCTGTTCCTTGAGGATCGGTCAGAGGCGCCATACCGAATAGACCGGATGCTGACCCAGATGAGGCTTGCCGGATGTTTTGAGGGGATTAAGGGCCTTTTCCTCGGTTCCTTTGAAGAGTGTGGAAAACTCGACGAGATATTCCGGATCGTTCAGGAAATATTCAGAGATGTCAACATTCCTATTCTTTCCGGTTTTGAAATCGGCCATGGCAGGATCAATATCACGATTCCAATTGGACTCGGAGCAACCCTTGACGCAGACCGGCAAATTTTGACTTTTCATGAACCGGCAACCGTCAATGTAACTGATGAGTGAAAAGTGATCAGTGACCCCAGTGAAATGGTCCTACCGGAATTTCACCCCATTACGATCTTCCGGCCATGTCCCGTCATTTTCACGGGGACCTACGGGGCCCCGATAGCGGGATCTACGCGCTGCTTCGACAGGCAGGGCAAGTAAATGACGAATGACAACATGGAATCGGTAAATAACTTTATGAAACAAGCGGTTATTAATAATGTTTTCCCGGGAGGGGTGCTCTTGGTCTCAACCGCCGGTTCCACAATTTTTTTCGAAGCCTACGGATATGCGAATAAATTCTCCGGTCGTCAAATGACAAGAGATACAATTTTTGACCTGGCATCTTTTACAAAACCGCTGGCAACCACACTGGCGATCATAAAGCTCATTTCGCAAAAGAAGCTGGAGCTGGATCAACATCTCGGATCGATTTTATCCCAATTTAACAGTACGGACAAGGGAGGGATAAGTATAGAAAACCTGCTTTATCATACGGCGGGCCTTCAGGATTATCGCCCCTATTACAAGGTATTGTCCAAGCTTGAGCCAAATCAAAGAAAAGATGCGTTAAGAGGGCTTCTTGTGGAAGAACCGCTTATAAATCCCCCCGGCAAACAGGTGATGTATAGCGATATAGGATTCATGATTCTGTGCTGGGTGATAGAACAGGTGACCGGAGGTCGATTGGACCGTTTTGTTACGGATGAGATCTACAATCCACTGAGCCTTGAAAACTTGTTTTTTGTGGATCTTGACTCAAAGGCCCGTCAGGTAGAGTTTGCCGCTACTGAACTCTGTTCGTGGCGGAACATCCTTTTGGAGGGCGCAGTCCATGATGATAACGCCTATGTGGTGGGGGGTATCGAGGGACATGCCGGGCTTTTCGGGACGGCCCAAGATGTTCTTTCTCTTTTGTCCGAGCTTATGGCCGCATATTTAGGATTCCCTTGCACGGGTGTATTTAAAAGTGATTTAATTCAAATGTTTTTCAAACGGCAGGAACATACGGGTCGGGCTCTGGGATTTGACACCCCTTCTCCAGTCGACCCGAGTTGTGGCCAATATTTTTCGAGGGAAACAGTGGGGCATCTTGGCTTCACCGGAACATCTTTCTGGATGGATCTTGACCGCAGAGTTATCATTATCTTATTAACCAACCGTGTACATCCATCGCGTAATAATAACAAAATAAAAGCCTTCAGACCGAAATTACATGACAGGGTCATGAAAAAGCTTATCAATGACGGCTTAATTTAACGTCTTGGATATACTACAATTTATTAAAAATAAAGGTATTTTTTAGACTTATATTTTTAACTCGGACATGGCCCCAGTGAAATAGAAAAAAAGTTTCACCCCAGTACCATCTGCTGGCCTGTCCCGGTACTTCCACGGGGAGCTACGGGGCAGGCGGGGCGAAGCGAACTAACTTGAAAGATGTGTTCTAAAGTCTATATCCTAAGATGACGATAAGATATTAAGATATGTTGATAGTTATTAGATATGTTGATAATATAATAATTTTATTTTTAGGGCGGCGCAGTCCCGCTGCAAGCGAGATTGCATCAAATAGAGATGCGATTTTATAACTTGATATTTTTGTTGTAATTATAAAGCAATTCTGATAGATAAAATTTTTAATGATTAGCAAGTTATTAAGCTTTTTTTCAAGGCCGTAAAAAAATATCATTTAAGATAAGGTATGAGCACTTTTCGAGTGCAGATATGAGGTGTTATGGGTCTATTTGTAAATAAAATTTTAGGTGCATTTTCCAGTGATCTTGCTATCGATCTTGGTACAGCAAACACACTCGTTTATGTTAAAGGTAAGGGTATTGTATTGAATGAACCCTCAGTTGTTGCGGTTCGAACGGACAATCGAATGAAAAACCGTGTTCTTGCTGTTGGTCTTGAGGCCAAAAATATGCTGGGTCGAACACCCGGCCATATCGTAGCCATTCGTCCAATGCGTGATGGTGTTATTGCTGATTTTGAAGTTACCGAGGCGATGCTCCGACATTTTATTCACAAGGTCCATAACCGGCGTACATTTGTCAGGCCGAGAATTGTTATTGCCATTCCGTCCGGAATTACACAGGTTGAAAAACGTGCTGTCAGGGAATCAGCCGAATCTGCAGGGTCTCGCGAAGTATTTCTTATTGAAGAACCCATGGCGGCTGCAATCGGAGCCGGTCTTCCTATTACTGAACCGATCTGCAATATGGTCGTCGATATCGGCGGTGGTACCACAGAGGTTGCGGTAATATCTCTGGCGGGAATTGTTTACAGCAGATCAATCAGGGTGGCCGGCAATAAGATGGATGCTGCGATCATTCAGTATATCAAACGTAAATACAACCTGTTGATCGGTGAACGGACAGCTGAAATTATTAAAACGACAATCGGGAATGCATACCCGGAAACTCAGGATCTGGAGACAATAGAAGTCAAAGGCAGGGACCTTGCATCTGGAATACCCAAGATTCTGGCCATTGATTCAGAGGAGATACGGGTAGCCATTTCAGAGCAGATAGATGCTATTGTAGAAACAGTCAAAATAGCTCTGGAACAAACGCCGCCGGAACTTGCTGCCGACATTGTGGACAGGGGAATCGTTTTGACAGGAGGCGGCGCACTATTAAAAAATATAGACAAACTTCTCAGGGAGGAAACCAACCTTCCGATAACTATAACCGAGGATCCGTTATCAACGGTGGCGCTTGGCTCTGGTGTAGCTCTCGACAGTATTGAAATCCTCAAACAAGTTGTGATTATATAGTTTCATGTTCTCCAAAAAGATGGTGATGATTATTGGCGTGATCGTTTTGATTGCTGTCAACATCATACTCCTTTCTGTTTCCAATCGCTACTATCAATCTTATGGTCCGGGGCGGATAGCTATCTCTTTAATTGCCCCTTTTCAGGAGGCTGTTTCCCGTTCAATTCGTTTTGTAAAAGATATCTGGGTACACTATTTCTTTCTTGTTGAAACAGCAAAAGAGAATGATATTTATAAAAAAGCCTTAAGTCATGCAGTTGAAAAAGATAATCTGCATAAGGAACTTAAGCTTTCCAACAATCGTCTCCGCAGCTTACTTAATTTTCAGAAAACCATTACCGATGAAGTAATTTCTGCCGAGGTTATCGGCAAAGATTCCTCTCCCTGGTTTAATACGATAATGATAGATAAAGGGAAACATGATGGTGTGAAAAAAGGTGCGGCTGTTGTGATTCCTGAAGGAATTGTGGGGCAGGTTGCAGAGGTTTCGACGAATTATTCAAAGATTTTGCTGATTATTGATCATAACAGCGCCGTCGATGCACTGGTGCAGAGGACCCGGGCGCGCGGGATTATTAAAGGCGCATCCTCGGACCGATGCCTTTTTAAATATGTTCTGCGCAAGAAAGGTGTTGCCGTTGGCGATACCGTTGTTTCGTCTGGATTGGATGGCGTTTTTCTAAAAGGACTCCCGGTGGGCCGCGTATCGGGCGTTATCAGACCTAATTCAGGAATCTTTCAGGAAGTATCAGTTACACCATACGTTGATTTTGAAAAACTTGAAGAGGTTCTGGTTGTATTAAACCCCAAAAAAGATAAGTTTCAGAGCGAGCAATGACCTATTGTTTTCATGTCGGCATTTGTATTTGTCTGGTGCTTTTTCAGACAACGGTTATGCCCTATTTTAACATTTTTGACGGGTTTTATGATCTGCTTTCCCCGTTTGTCATTTATTTAAGTCTTTCTCATTCTCTTCGTCAAAGCATACCTGTTATACTCTTTTTTGGATTTGTGATGGATAGCCTTTCCGGAGGTCCTTTTGGGCTGTATTTAACAACCTATGTCTGGCTCTTTGTGGGGGTTCGGTGGATTGTTACCTTTTTACATGTAGGAGACAGTTTTCTTTTACCATTTGTTGTTGCTGCGGGCGTGTTGCTGCAAAATTGCATATTTATAGGAACCATTGCCATGTTCAAACCGGGCACGCAGTTTTTATCAGCGGCCATAAGCACCGTTACGGTGCAGGTTTTGTGGGCAATATTTACCGGGCCGATTTTCCTGATGTTTTTTAATTATTCTCATAACAGATTGAATAGATGGCGTAAAAAAGTGTTTGTCAAAGAAAGTTGATTGTACCTCTCGCATTTTTTCCGCTATTAGCGGGAAAAACAAAGATATTTTTTGGATTATTTAGAAAGGGCGAAGCGAACTCACTAGTGTCCATCCATAAATGAGGATTTTGGTTCAAGATCAAGGCATGCGAAAAAAATAACCGCAGGCATATAGTTGATATTTCGAGGATTATTTTTTGAGCATAACGCAGAGATTGGGTAAAAAGACCATTTATGGATGGACACTAATTAATACAAGAAATTCATTGAGGTCCCCTTTGGGCAAATATTTAAAAACCGCAGACACGGATTGGTACAAACAACGTTTAACTCGGGTGATGTTATGCGTTGCAGGAGCCTTTTTTATTCTTTTATTACGTTTATTTTATCTTCAGGTGATTGAGGGGCAGGAGTTAAGGCGACTTTCAGAAAACAACTGTATTCGGTTGCAAAGTACAGATTCTTTCAGGGGGATGATTTTTGATCGTAATGGAATACTTCTCGTTGATAATCGGCCGGCGTTTGATCTTAGTATTATATTAAAAGATGCCAAACCGGTTGATCGTACTATTGAGAAGCTGGCTAAGCTGATTGACGTTCCTGTGTCGGAGCTTATGAAAAAAATTGGGAGTAATAAAGGTATTTCATTCTATAAACCGATTCTTTTGAAACAGGATATCGGGCGAGATGGCCTTGCGGCTATCGAGGTTCGAAAGTTCGATCTTCCCGGTATTGTCCTGAATGTCAAGCCGCGGAGACACTACATCAAAACACAGAGCGCCGCCCATCTCATCGGATATTTGAGTGAAATCAATTCTGATGAACTCAAATCAAGGAAGTATCCGGGGTGTAAAGGTGGTGATTTTATTGGAAAGTTTGGTGTGGAAAAGGTGTTTGAGCGCTTTTTGAAGGGAGAACGAGGGGGACGACAGGTCGAAGTAAATGTCATGGGACAGGTTGTTAAAGTCTTAAAAACGGTTGATGCCCTGCCCGGGCAAAATATTTATCTGACCATTGACTACATTTTGCAGAAAAAGGCGGAAGCACTTTTAAAAGGCGCAGCCGGTGCTGTGGTAGCCATGGATCCGGAAACAGGAGATATACTTGTAATGGCAAGCTCCCCTTCATTTGACCAGAATGCTTTTGTTGACGGTATGTCACACAAACAATGGGAGTCTCTTATCTCCAATCCGTTAAGGCCAATGGAAAACAAGGCTATCCAAGGTGAGTATCCTCCGGCATCTACTTTTAAAATTGTAACCGCAATTGCAGGGCTGGAGGAAGGTATTATCGATGAAAACACAACTATAAACTGTCCGGGGTATTATAAATACGGGAATCGTATATACAGGTGCTGGAGACATGGAGGGCACGGCAGTGTAAATATTTTTAAAGCATTGGCTGAATCCTGTGACGTCTTTTTTTACCAGGTGGGTCAAAAGCTGGGCATAGATCGACTCGCGTTTTACGCCAAGGCATGTGGTTTAGGTTCTGCAACCGGGATAAATCTGGACGATGAGGCAGCAGGCCTGGTTCCCTCCGCGGTCTGGAAAAAGCGGCGAACCGGCATTGCCTGGCAGGGAGGAGAGACCCTTTCAGTTGCCATCGGGCAGGGGTATAATCTATCAACGCCGCTGCAGATGCTGGTTCTGACTTCGGCATTGGCAAATGGTGGAACAAGATATAAGCCATTGATACTCAAGTCGATTAAAACAGTGGCTGGTGATATTGTTATTCAAAGCAAAAAACAGGTTATCGGCAAGCTGCCTGCCGGCAAAAAAACATTGGCGATCGTCAAGAAAGGCCTGAGGGAAGTCGTTAACAGTCCCAAAGGCACTGCACGAATTGCACATATTAAAGGTATTGATATCAGTGGAAAAACCGGAACCGCACAGGTGGTTGGACGTCATAATGAACCCAATCTATCTGAAAAAGATATGCCGGACCAGTTCAAAGCTCATGCATGGTTCGTGGCTTATGCGCCATCGGTGGATCCACAAATAACTGTTGCCGTATTTGTAGAACATGGAGGACACGGATCAACTGCAGCGGCGCCCATAGCAAGGGAAATAATTAGGACATATTTGGAAAAAGATGAATATGGCAGGCAGGTGAAAGCTGAAAGTTCAAAGCAATAGTAGAACTTAGGGGCTTCGCCCCGCCCGCCATTGCAAGTTCGCCCGCCAGCTGAGCAAGGCGAGGCGGCCTGGGGCACGAGCGGGCAGGCCCAATTGGAATAATGGAATAATGGAGTGTAGCGGCCATGTTTGATCGGCGGTTTGTAAAATACTTTGATTGGGGCTTATTGGGGCTCACTTTTTTAATCGGACTATTCGGTCTTGTTACGCTATACAGCGCGGTAACATCAGCGACTCCCACGCCGCAAAAAACACTCTATTTTAAACAGATAATCTGGTATTGTATCGGGATGACCGGCATGGTTTTGTCTTTTCTGATTAATTATAAATCATTGTATCGATGGTCTCCCGCAATCTATGCGGTATGCATATTGCTTTTGATATATGTACTAATGATGGGGAAATATGTAGGAGGCGCAAGGCGCTGGCTCATATTGGGCCCTATTTCAATTCAACCTTCAGAGCTTGTCAAGATTGCCGTGATAATTAGTCTGGCAAGATACTATTCCAAATTTGCAGACACCAGAGGTTTTTCCTTGCGAGAACTTCTTACCCCTTTGATATTGACGGCAATTCCTTTTATTTTAATCGTTAAACAACCGGATTTAGGGACAGCCATGGTGGTGGTCTTGATTGCCGGTTTCATGACTGTATTTGTAAGAATTGAAAGGCGCTCGCTTTTATATATTATTACTTCTTGTGCGATAACCGGTCCTTTGGTCTGGTTTTTACTGAAAGGTTACCAGAAGGAACGGATATTAACATTTATAAATCCAGACCGTGATCCACTGGGTGCAGGTTATCATATTATACAATCAAAAATTGCCATAGGTTCCGGAATGATCTTCGGCAAAGGATTTTTGAAAGGGACTCAGAACGCACTCTCCTTTTTGCCTGAGCAGCATACCGATTTCATATTTTCAGTTTTGGCCGAGGAATGGGGATTTGTGGGATCGGTGGTTATTCTTTCTCTTTTTCTTATGCTTATTATTTGGGGATTAAATATTGCTTATAGATGCAGAGATCCTTTTGGAACTATTCTGGCTGTAGGCATTACGGCAATGATGTTCTGGCAGGTTTTTATTAATGTTGCAATGGCTATGGGCCTGATGCCGATCGTCGGTGTGACGCTGCCATTTATCAGCTATGGAGGTTCATCGATCGTTAGCATAATGATTTGCGTCGGCCTTTTAATGAGTATAAGCATGAGGCGCTTTCTGATTGAATGATCGAGAAATATGATGCTTGAATTGACCGGACAATGTTCCCTCAGCTATTTCCAGTATATTCACTTTCATCCTAAGCGGATGCTTTGCCCCTTCTTGTCCGCGTTATGGAGGATGTATGAGAAAAACAAAGGAGCCGGAAAAGATAAACACTTTTTTTGGAGCCAACACCAGTATTGAAGGTACAATCGAGTTTAATAATACCGTCAGGCTGGACGGAAATGTTAAAGGAAAAATTCGTGGTAATCAAGGTACGGTGATTATAGGGGAAAAAGCTGTTGTGAACGCAGAGATAATTGTTGATGTTGCAATAATCATGGGTGAGGTAAATGGTACAATCGATGCAAAGGAAAAAATTGAGGTTTATCCGCCGGGTCGTGTTGTGGGTGATATTCAGGCTCCAGTTGTTTTGATTGAATCCGGAGTCATTTTCAATGGAAATTGCTCTATGAAAGCCTGAACTCTTTGTTGCAACAATGTAATAAATCTAATTTTAACGGGAAATAAGACATAAAAGAAAAATTAAAAAAAACCTTTGACAACCTTTATCACTGATGCTATAGACCGCCGAGTTAAAAACATGGCTTTTTATATATAGCGTTTACAGGTTTCATGGATGGAGGATCTATAAATGGAAATAGTTGGTTTTAACCGGAAAGGTTGGATTATCTTCTATTTTATATCAGCCTCTCTATGGTTTGCGGGAGTTGCTTTTGGCTCAGGTGGAATAACGGTTATTCCTGATTGGACGCTTTGGGTTCAAATGGCCAATTTTCTCCTTATTATATGGGTATTAAATATTATTTTATTCAGGCCAATTCGCAACATTCTGATCCAAAGAAAGGAAAAAATTACAAGCCTTGAGCAGAATATCGAGACTTCAGACAGGGAAGCAAAGGGAAAAAACGAGGACTTTGATTCGGGAATTAGAGATGCCAGGGCTAAAGGATTAAATGAAAAGAATGCCCTGTTACAAGAAGCTGCTGACCAAGAAAGAGAGATAATCGATAAAATTAATCGGAAGGCTCAGGCAGAACTTGTCGAGGTGCGTGAAAAAGTTGCAAAGGATGCCGAGGCTGTCAGGGCATCTTTACAAAAGGAGATGGATACCTTTGCGAGTGCTATTGGTGAAAAAATTCTGGGGAGGGCTCTTTAATGAACCTGAATAATAAAAGGCGGTCCGGTGTTGGTCGCAAGAATCTGATTATAGCAAAAGGTTCAGCCATGATGGTTATATTGGCCGTGTTTTTATTCTGTTTTGTCGGAACGGTTGCAGCGTCGTCGGAAGGCGAGGGCGGCCATGAAGCACATAAAGGATGGATAGCGACGGATACCTACCGGGTCATGAATTTTACTGTTTTGGTGATCGCCCTTTTTTTTCTGTTACGCAAGCCGGTATCTCAGGCGCTTGATTCCAGAATTAGAGGTATAAAAGATCAGCTCAGTGAACTGGAAGCTAAGAAAAAGGATGCCGAAAAAGAGTTGGCAAAATACACTGAAAGGCTTTCGCATTTGGAACAGGAGGCCGAGAAGCTTATAGAAGAGTATATAAGGCAGGGAAACGAGGCCAAGGCGAGAATCATCGATGAGGCGAAAAAGACCGTCGAGAAACTAGAAGAACAGGCCCGCCGCAATATTGAGCATGAGTTTAAACAGGCCAAAATAAAGCTGCAGCAAGATATACTCGAAAAAGCGCTTGTTAATGCTGAAACGTTGATAAAGAATAATATCACATCCCAGGATCAGGATAATTTGGCAAATGAATATTTAGAGAAGGTGGTGGCATAATGAAGAATTTGAAAATAGCCCGGCGTTATGCCAAGGCACTTCTGATTATCGGCAAAGAGGATGATAAGGCTGAGACTTATAAAGAAGAACTTGATCGATTTTCAGATTTAATTACAAGTGAAAAAGAGCTTGAGAAGGCGATTACAAACCCTCTTTATGACGTGGGAGGTCGTAAAAAAGTTTTGCAGGCAGTCATTGACAAAGTAAATATTTCCAAAGTGATGTCATCTTTTCTGCTTTTGCTGTTTGACAAAGGACGGTTTGGGTTTTTAAGTGATATCAATGAGTTTTATAAAAGACTGGCCGATGAACTAAAAGGTATTGTGCGTGCCAGTCTGGTTTCGGCCACTGAATTGTCATCCGAAACCGTTGAAAAAATCCGTACCACCCTGTCGAAAAGGACAGGTAAAGATATTATTCTGGAGGTTGAACAAGACCCCAGCCTTATCGGAGGAATTGTCTCCCGAATAGGTGATCTCGTTTTGGACGGTAGTATCAAAACACAATTACTCAGTATGAGAGAATCTTTAAAGAGGGGTGAGAGTGTATAATGGAACTAAAAGCTGAAGAAATAAGTCAGATCATTAAGGAACAGATTACGGATTACGACAAGAAAGTTGAATTGAGTGAAACAGGGGTTGTCTTGTCGGTGGGTGATGGTATTGCCAGAGTGTATGGTCTGGACAAGGTTATGGCTATGGAGCTGGTTGAATTTCCGGGCGGCATTTATGGTCTTGTGCTGAACCTAGAGGAAGACAACGTGGGCGTTGCAGTTATGGGTGAAGACTTCGGTATCAAAGAAGGTGACATGGTCAAGCGTACCGGCCGCATCGCTGAGGTCCCTGTGGGAGAAGCTCTCCTGGGACGGGTGGTTTCAGCAGTGGGTGAGCCTATCGATGGCAAGGGACCCATAGATACCAAGGAAACCAGAAGGGTCGAGATGGTTGCGCCGGGTGTTATTGACAGAAAGGGTGTGCATGAACCCATGTATACCGGAGCAAAAGCTGTTGACTCCATGACACCGGTGGGCCGAGGCCAACGGGAGCTGGTCATTGGTGACCGCCAGATTGGTAAAACGGCTCTTGTGGTGGATGCCATCATTAACCAGAAAGATACGGATGTTTACTGCATTTACGTGGCCTCCGGCCAGAAGAAATCCACGGTTGCTCAGGTAGTGGCCGCCCTTGAAAAACACGGGGCCATGGAATATACCACGGTTGTTGCCGCCTGTGCCAGCGACCCGGCGACATTACAATATATCGCCCCTTATGCGGGATGCGCCATGGGGGAATATTTCCGGGACAATAAAATGCACGCGCTCATCATTTATGATGACCTTTCAAAACAGGCGGCGTCATATCGCCAGGTTTCGCTTCTTTTAAGACGTCCGCCAGGTCGTGAAGCTTACCCCGGCGATATTTTTTACAATCACTCTCGCCTGCTGGAACGAGCCTCTAAGCTCAACGACGAGCTGGGCGCCGGTTCTCTGACAGCGCTTCCGATTATTGAGACCCAGGCCGGTGACGTTTCAGCATATATTCCGACTAATGTTATTTCCATTACCGACGGGCAGATCTTTCTTGAGCCCGGTCTGTTTTTTGCGGGTGTTCGGCCTGCAATTAATGTCGGACTTTCGGTGTCGCGCGTGGGTGGTGCCGCTCAGGTCAAAGCCATGAAACAGGTGGCCGGTACTCTGCGGCTTGATCTGGCCCAGTACCGTGAGCTTGAGGCGTTTGCCGCTTTTGGAAGTGACCTGGATAAGGCGACTCAGGCACAGCTTTCCCGTGGAGAAAGACTCGTTGAGGTTTTGAAGCAGCCCCAGTTTCAACCGCTTCCGGTTGCAAAACAGGTGACCATACTCTATGCGGGTACAAAAGGTTTTCTCGACAAATATCCGGTTAACGTTTTAGAGAAATATGAGGCCGGCCTGTACTCTTTTATTGAAGACAGGTATGCTCATATTTTTACTGAAATTGCGGAGAAACAGGAAATATCAGATGAGCTTGACAAAGTGATGACTGAGGCCTTGAACGCTTATGACGAGGAGTTTAAGGATACAATCAAATAGTTGTTTATTGATTTGTATAACAGGCAATTGAATAGTATAGAAATTTCCTTTTTATAAGTCCGTCGAAGGTGGACGTTTCATAGAATCGCGAAGCGATTGTATAACTTGAATTATAAAGGCTGATTTGTATGGCGACGTTAAAAGAGGTCAAAACAAAAATAGGTGCGGTAAAGAAGACAAAACAAATCACAAAAGCCATGAACATGGTGGCTGCTTCCAGATTGCGTGGCGCCCAGACCAATATGGAGGGCTTTCGACCCTATGCTGAAAAGTTCGCCGAAGTTCTTGGAGGTCTTTCAGGAAGAGCAGGAGAAGAAACAAACCCTCTTCTTTTGCCGCATGAGGAAGTCATAAAAAAACATATTATTTTGTGCACTTCCGATCGGGGCTTATGCGGCGGTTTCAATGCACACCTTATTTCCAAAGCCGATTCATTTATAAAAGAAGCCGGAGAGGATATAGAGTTCTCCGTTACAAACTTTGGCAAAAAGGGACGTGATTGGTGTCGTAAAAAACAAATTCCTATCATAAGCGAGCATATTGAGGTCATTGGGACTGTGATTAAGTTCAATATTGCTTCCACGGTCGGCAAAGGCTTGATAGACGGATTTCTTAATGGAGAATATGACGAGGTCTATGTTGTTTATTCAGAGTTCATCAGCATGGGACGACAGGTCGCGACAATAAAACAGTTGCTTCCGATACCGCCATTGGAAACTGCTGAAGATGAGACCGAAGACCAGGACAAGCCGTATCTGGCGGAGCATATTTGTGAACCATCTCCTGATGAACTTCTGGGTGAGTTACTGCCAATGAGCGTTTATGTGCAATTATACAGTGCGTTGCTGGAGACGTCCACCAGTGAACATGCCGCACGGATGATGGCCATGGATAATGCGTCCAAGGCTTGTGACGATATGATAGACAATCTTACTCTGGCATACAACAAGGCTCGGCAGGCATCCATTACCGCTGAGTTGATGGATATCGTCGGCGGTGCCGAGGCCCTTAAAGGGTAAACCTGGGAAATAGTCACTCGTTGTTTGTTGATCGATTAACAAATAACAAATAACAGATTCGGAGGTCTATAGATGGGAGAGAATATAGGTAAAGTTATGCAGGTTATGGGGCCTGTGGTTGATGTGGAGTTTGAACAGGGTAAACTTCCTACGATTCATACTTCACTTCTGATTAGCAATCCAGCCATCAGCGATGAACCCGGCAATCTTGTTGTTGAGGTTGCGCAGCACCTGGGCGATAATATTGTTCGTACGATTGCAATGGACATAACCGACGGTCTTGTCAGGGGGATGCCGGTTAAGGATACGGGCAAACCCATATTAATGCCGGTGGGTGAAGCCGGACTCGGACGAGTTCTTAATGTGGTCGGAAGGCCGGTGGATGGTTTGGGACCGGTCAGCCAGGAAAAGGTGATGCCCATACATCGTGAAGCCCCGAAATTTACGGAGCAGGATACAACGGTTCGTGTTCTCGAAACCGGTGTTAAGGTTATTGATCTGCTGGTGCCATTCCCCAGAGGGGGTAAAATGGGAATGTTCGGGGGCGCCGGTGTGGGAAAAACCGTTATCATGATGGAAATGGTACACAATATTGCCATGGAGCACGGCGGTATTTCCGTTTTTGCCGGTGTTGGTGAACGGACTCGTGAGGGAAATGACCTTTACTATGAAATGAAAGATTCTGGAGTTCTTCCCAAGGCTGCCCTGATATACGGACAGATGACCGAACCTCCGGGAGCAAGGGCTCGTGTTGCACTTTCAGCCCTGACGGCAGCGGAATATTTCAGGGATGAAGAAGGGCAGGACGTTCTTATTTTCATCGACAACATCTTCCGGTTTACCCAGGCCGGTTCCGAGGTTTCAGCACTTTTGGGACGAATGCCTTCGGCGGTTGGATATCAACCGACCCTGGCTGTTGACCTGGGCGAACTCCAGGAACGGATCACGTCAACAGACAAAGGCTCGATTACGGCAGTACAGTGTGTTTATGTGCCTGCGGATGACTTGACCGATCCGGCGCCGGCGACAACATTTGCACATCTTGACGGTACGGTTGTTCTTTCACGGCAACTGGTTGAACTCGGGATATATCCTTCGGTGGATCCCCTTGATTCCACATCCAGAATTCTCGATGCGGCTTATATCGGTGATGAGCATTACCAGACTTCCCGTCAGGTTCAGCGAATACTTCAGAAATATAAAGAACTTCAGGACATTATCGCAATATTGGGAATAGATGAGTTGTCTGATGAAGATAAAATTACGGTGGCACGAGCACGGAAAATACAGCGATTTTTGTCCCAGCCTTTCCATGTTGCTGAAGTATTTACCAATGTCCCCGGGGCTTATGTAAAGATCGAAGATACCGTAAAAGGCTTTAAAGAAATATGTGAAGGAAAACACGATGATATCCCTGAGCAGGCCTTCTACATGGTTGGGGGGATTGAGGATGTCCTAGAAAAGGCCAAACAGATGGCCGAATAAATCTAGTTATGAGGGCAAACGGATGGCTGGAAATATTACATTAGAAGTGGTTACCCCTGAAAAAGTGGTTGTTAGCGAAGAAGTTCAAATTGCGGTGGCTCCCGGCAGTCTCGGTGAGTTTGGCGTACTTGTCGGCCATACCACTTTTTTGACGACCCTAAAAACAGGTACGATCCACTATACGGGTGCAGACGGGGGGCAAAGATATATTTTTGCCAGCGGTGGATTTGCTGAGGCGCTTCCGGATAAGCTTACGGTGTTGGCAGAATCGGCTGAAAGGAGGCGTGATATTGATACCGGACGTGCACAGGCTGCAATGGAACGAGCCCAGAAACGTTTGGAAAAAGAAGATGAGGATATCGACTTTGCAAGAGCCAAGGCAGCTCTGGAAAGAGCCTTGCATCGAATAAAACTTGCTGGAACAAAGCAATAGTAAAAATTAACCTTGATTTTTGAGGTTATATTTATCCCTGAGATATGGGAGATGATCGTTGGATTTATATAATGAGGGCAGACCGATAATTTGGTTTGCCCTTTTTCTTTCAAAGCAAAGGATTCACTACATGACCGTATGACGCTCGAACACATTTTGCATAACAGGTTAAGGAATAAACCTTGACTTTCGGTTATATAAAAGATTATATCGAATAAACAGATTATGAGGTGTAAGGTTGGATAACGAATTTATTTTAAGACAATTTGAAGAAATTGAAAAAAAAGTTGAAAAATTAATCGACATTAATAAATCACTTGAGGCGGCGAATTTAGAATCTAGGAATAAAATTAGGAGATTAGAGGAAGAGCTTCAAGGTAAGGTTGATGCTGAAACCAATTACACACAAGAGAAGGCTTTGATCCGGTCAAAGATTGATAGTCTTTTGGTCAGACTAGAGGATATTACAGAGATTGAATAGTGGCCAGAAGGGATGATCTTAGGAAGGTAGAAGAACTTATTCATTGGAACAACTTGTAACAATAGAACTTTTTGGGCAGCCTTATACATTTAAAACAGAATCGGACATAACCAATGCTAAAGAGGTTGCTGATTACCTTGTCAAAGAAGTGACTAAGGTTGAAACTCAACATTCGAGCAAATCATCTGTTACTAAATTTGCGACTTTGATTTTAGCCGCACTTAACATTGCTAATGAAAATATTGAGAGAAAAAGGTTTTATTCAGACTTGTTGGCAAATATTTCTAAAAAATCAGCCAACCTGATCCGTGCATTGGATGCTACGGTAAATGATTAAAAGTTTTTAACAAGTTTATACCACTAATATGTGATAAGTTGTTCTTTCCTGTTCCTCCCTTAATGCCTGTATTTATCAAGGACAAATTTAGGCAGTTTTTGTTATCCTCCCGGGATAAAATGTGATCTTGATGTTTTTTAAACCAGGCGTTTGACCCCTGCCGTGTTTGTGATTGGAAAATGTCCCTTGACCCAACATCTATTTAAAGGGAGCCTTCCCTGATTTTGGTGCGCATGTTCTGCTTGTACAGAAAAGCCTAAAGAAATTAAAAGGTGCCCACTTTATTTTTTTGGTTCAAAGACCTCCCAACACGGCATTGTGGCAGGGGTCCTGCTTAATTCAGATCAAAGAATAACTATCAATCTGATACGGCGGGAAGTGGCGATACAAATCTATTGATACATTAAGTGCACACAGAATTAAGCACTTTTTTAAATACCTTACCTTTCTTTTCCTAAATTTCTCATTCATAATCTGCATCATTATAAGATTCTTCATAAGTCGTATCGTAAAGCGGGCAATTTAGTTTTATCTGATATCAAATTTAACCTATTGAACCTTCAGGTAAAACGTAAAGGTTTAATCTTGATGAGAGTGTTACATATAAATATTTTCAGGGAGTAGGCTAATGAATGAATATAATTTATTAATAGGGATGATTGCATTCGTTCTAGGCTTTGCAATTGCCTATTGGGTTAAAGGGATAATTGTAGCTCAGAAAGTTAAGGCAGCTGAAAGGGAGACTTCGCGAATATTAGAGGACGCCAAGAGGAGATCAGAGACTCTAATAAAAGAAGCCCAACTGGAGGTTAAAGACAAACTTTTCAAGATGAAAAGTGACTTTGATGCTGATACCAAAGAAACTATAAATGAATTGAAAAAAAAAGATCAAAGGTTGATACAAAAAGAAGAGAATATCGACCGGAAGATAGATCAATTTGAACGTAGGGAACGGGATATTTCGCGAAAAGAAAAAAAGCTTGGGATAAGAGAGGAAGAAATAGAGCAGACTAAAATTAAATATAATCAACTTATTGAAGAACAGAAGAGACAGCTCGAAAAGATTTCTGGTTTAACGGCGGAACAGGCCAAGGAACTTCTTGTTAGAGCCATGGAAAACGAGGCGCGATATGAAGGTGCCAAAATTATCAAAAGGATAGAGAATGAAACAAAAGAACAGGCAGATAAAAAAGCCACAAAGATCATGGCTACTGCCATTCAAAGGTACGCCGGAGATTTTGTCGCTGAACATACTGTTTCAGTGGTTCAACTTCCAAACGATGAGATGAAAGGGCGAATAATCGGCAGGGAAGGTCGAAATATTCGTGCACTTGAGGCGGCAACCGGTATTGATCTTATCATAGATGATACGCCTGAGGCGGTTATTTTGTCTGGTTTTAATCCGGTTCGACGTGAAGTTGCCAGGCTTTCACTGATGCGGTTAATAGCGGACGGTCGGATTCATCCGGCCCGCATTGAGGATGTTGTTAAAAAAGTAGGGAAGGAAGTTGATTTAACAATAAAAGAAGCTGGAGAACAGGCGGCTTTTGATTTAGGTGTTCACGGTATTCATAGCGAACTTATTAACTATATCGGCCGATTAAAGTTTCGTACCAGTTATGCTCAGAATGTTCTGCAGCATTCGGTTGAGGTGGGAGTTATAAGTGGTATTATGGCGTCTGAATTGGGACTTAACTCGAAACTGGCGAGACGAATGGGATTGCTGCATGATATCGGAAAGGCGATTGATCGCGAGGTTGAAGGCCAACATGCTATAATCGGTTCTAAGCTTGCAAAAAAATACGGTGAAACACCTGAGGTCGTGCATGCCATTGCTGCTCATCATGAAGATGTGCCGCCGAGCTCGGTGTATGACTTGTTGATACAAGCTGCAGATGCTTTATCAGGGGCAAGACCTGGAGCTCGTAAGGAACTGCTTGAAAATTATATTAAAAGGTTGGAAGACCTTGAAAACATAGCAAAATCATTCAATGGGGTTGCCAACACTTATGCTATTCAGGCTGGAAGGGAGCTTAGAGTTATCGTCGAAAGTGGTATTATTTCTGATGAAGAGGCGACGCTTCTCAGTAGAGATATTGCCAAAAAAATTGAGGAGTCTCTAACCTTTCCAGGCCAGATCAAGGTTACGGTCATACGTGAAACCCGGGCGGTAGAGTATGCAAATAAATAAGTTGAAAATTATAAATGAGGTAAAAATAACATGTCGAATTTGATCGATATTCTTAAAAAAAGAGGTTTTATTGATCAGACAATACATGAGAAAGCGCTGGACGAGTATCTCGAAGCCGGACAAGTAACATGTTATATCGGTTTTGATCCTACAGCATCCAGTCTCCATGTGGGGAGCCTTGTTCCGATAATGTCACTTGCACACATGCAAAGACACGGGCATCGCCCTATAGCGCTTATAGGAGGCGGGACAGGCCTTGTGGGTGATCCGAGTGGAAAGACTGAAATGCGTAAGCTTCTAACACCTGAGATGGTGGATGAGAACGCAACGGGTATTAAAAAACAGCTGTCTTGTTTCATCGACTTTAGCGATGACAAGGCGCTGATGTTGAACAATGCCGATTGGTTGACTAAATTAGAATATATACCGTTTTTAAGAGATTTTGGACGACATTTTTCTGTTAATCGTATGATAAAAGCCGAAAGCTATAAAATGCGTCTTGAATCCGAAGAAGGCCTTAATTTTATTGAGTTTAACTATATGCTTTTACAGGCTTATGATTTTCTGGAACTCTATGATCATTATGGATGTAGATTGCAGATGGGAGGGAGTGATCAATGGGGAAACATTGTTGCCGGAGTTGAGTTGATCAGAAGGGTTCGTCAAGAAACCGTATTTGGTATTACCTTTCCGTTAATAACTACCAGCAGCGGCGCAAAAATGGGCAAAACAGCTGAAGGTGCTGTGTGGCTTGATCCGAATAAAACGTCCCCTTATGAATATTATCAATACTGGATAAATACAGATGATCGAGATGTTGTTAGATTCATGGCGCTATTTACATTTTTACCCATAGAAGAGATCAAAATGCTTGAAAAATTAAGTGGTGCCGATTTGAATAGCGCGAAGGTCGTACTGGCTTTTGAGGCTACGCAGATTGCTCATGGAATGGAAGAAGCCCTTAAAGCGTATTTCGCTGCGGAACGTATGTTCGGTCCTCGAGTTGTGCCTGAAGAGATCATGCCGTCAAGCTCGATTATCCGAAATGATTCTGAAAGTAATAATCCGCCAACCACGTTGGGTGTTTCTTTGTTGGACTCGGAAAAATTAGCTATGGAAGCCCTGGATTCGATACCCCAATCACATATCGAAGAAGACCGGTTCAAAGACGGCATCCCGGCTTTCAAGCTGTATCATCAAGTTGGTCTGGCAAGCTCTGGGAATATGGCCAGAAGACTTATTGAGCAGGGAGGAGCGTATGTTAATGGCAAGCGTTTGGAATCCTTTGATTATTTGCTAACAAATAGTGATATTATCGACTTGGAGATATTGTTAAGGGCGGGGAAAAAACGGTATCATAAAATAAAAATAATTAAAAATAAATCTTGACAAAATTAACATATCAAATTATTTATTCTGTTTTATTTTCGCTAGCTGTAGATTAAATAAATATAAAATAAATTTTCAGGAAATAAGCGAAAAAAAGGTTGACAAAATAGATAAGAATCGTATAATAAAATCTTATATCTGTTTCTTTTTGACATTTGGATATTTTTTGTAAAAGCCATTATTTTGATGGCCCTTTTTGATCTTTGAAAACTAAATAGTGACAGCTTGTGAGTTAGGTTTCGCAGTTAATTCAATGCGACTGCCGGAAGGCAGGCGCAATTGATATATTTTAATTGGAGAGTTTGATCCTGGCTCAGAATGAACGCTGGCGGCGTGCTTAACACATGCAAGTCGTACGAGAATTCTTTAGCTTGCTAAAGATAGTAAAGTGGCGCACGGGTGAGTAACGCGTGGGTAATCTACCTCCGAATCGGGGATAACCCGCCGAAAGGCGAGCTAATACCGGATAATATCTTTAAAACTTTGGTTTTAAAGATCAAAGGTGGTCTCTACATGTAAGCTACTGTTTGGAGATGAGCCCGCGTACCATTAGCTTGTTGGTAGGGTAATGGCCTACCAAGGCTACGATGGTTAGCTGGTCTGAGAAGATGGCCAGCCACACTGGAACTGAAACACGGTCCAGACTCCTACGGGAGGCAGCAGTGAGGAATTTTGCGCAATGGGGGAAACCCTGACGCAGCAACGCCGCGTGAGTGATGAAGGCTTTCGGGTCGTAAAGCTCTGTCAAGTGGGAAGAACATACTTGATGCTAATACCATCTTGTACTGACGGTACCACTGAAGGAAGCACCGGCTAACTCCGTGCCAGCAGCCGCGGTAATACGGGGGGTGCAAGCGTTATTCGGAATTATTGGGCGTAAAGGGCGCGTAGGCGGTCTCTTAAGTCAGATGTGAAAGCCCGGGGCTCAACCCCGGAAGTGCATTTGAAACTAAGGGACTTGAGTATGGGAGAGGGAAGTGGAATTCCTGGTGTAGAGGTGAAATTCGTAGATATCAGGAGGAACACCGGTGGCGAAGGCGACTTCCTGGACCAATACTGACGCTAAGGCGCGAAGGCGTGGGGAGCAAACAGGATTAGATACCCTGGTAGTCCACGCAGTAAACGGTGAACACTAGGTGTAGCGGGTATTGACCCCTGCTGTGCCGTAGCTAACGCATTAAGTGTTCCGCCTGGGGAGTACGGTCGCAAGATTAAAACTCAAAGGAATTGACGGGGGCCCGCACAAGCGGTGGAGCATGTGGTTTAATTCGACGCAACGCGAAGAACCTTACCTGGATTTGACATCCTCTGACAGCCCTGGAAACAGGGTCTTTCCGACTTGTCGGAACAGAGTGACAGGTGCTGCATGGCTGTCGTCAGCTCGTGTCGTGAGATGTTGGGT